>NZ_VFVC01000033.1:0-66937 GCF_006441575.1 Mesorhizobium sp. B2-4-12 | reverse complement strand
TCCAGCAGACATGATGAATCAGATATTCTCGCCGATGGGAATCCCTCGCGATTCCGTCAGGTCAGATTATGCTCTAGCTCAGATCCTTCGGGCGCAGGCAATGTGTCAACCGCGCCGACGACAGGCCAGACCAGTCGCCCTCGAAGACGAAGCGCGCAAGCGCCGCTGTCGGGAACTTTTCCTCCAGCCTCTTGCGCGCCTTGATCTCCGACGTTGGCGCGGCAAGCTGTTTCGCCAGGTTCTCCAGGCCTGGATTGTGGCCAACCACCACCAGACAACCGCTCGACGGGTCGGCTTGACGAATCTGGCCCAGAATATCGGCTGCTGAAGCTTCGTAGAGCGCTTCGGCGAACGCCACCCGCGGGTGCACGGGCAACTCTGCCGCCACCAGCCGCCAGGTGTCGCGGGTGCGCAGCGCCGGCGATACCAGCGCCAATTGCGGCAGCCAGTCGCGCGCCGCAAGCTCGCGGCCCATCAATCGGGCGGCCTTCAACCCGCGATCGGCCACGGGCCGGTCGAAATCATCGAGATCAGGGTCGTCCCAGCTCGATTTGGCATGGCGAAGCAAGAGAAGTTGTTTCATCGGCATTTGTCAGGACCAGGGAATCGAGGCATTGAAATCCTTGCCATGTCCGCCACCGTACTTCGCGCCTGTGGCAGCATCAAAGGCGGCTGTCAGGACGCCGAAGACAAACAGGCCCACACGTTGCTCGTCCCGATCCCACCTGACGGCGACATCTGCCTCGGTGATCGCCCACGCGCCTGAGCGAATGTGAATCACGCCAATGATCGGTCCAACCGCCTGGCCCTCGATTTCGCTCAGATAAAAATAGGCCGTAGCGTTTTGTGGTCCATCGGCCTCATCGTACTCGAAGACACCGGCGAGGTCGCCTTTTCTTCGCATTGAACTGTCGAAGATGTCCAAGACTTCGATCCTAAAACAGCGTCGACACATCACGCGCGCCATGCACGATGCGCACGATCTCGATCCATCTTCCGGCCAGGCGATAGAGAATTAGATAGTTGCCAATGGTCAGCGCTCTGGCGTCAGCGGCGATATCGGGTCTGCGCAGTCCGGATTCGGGAAAGTCAGCAAGGTGCAGGATGCGCTCGGCGATGGCATCCAAAAAATGGTCGGCGGCACGTGGGCTGTCCCCGGCGATGGCAAGCCAGATATCGACAAGATCATTTTCCGCCGCCGGGCTGCGAATGATCTGTATGCTTCCCATGGTCTATTTCTTGGAAGCGTCGATGAGCCGGCTGCGGGCTTTTCGCTTAATGTCCTCGATGTCGAAATCAGCAAACGGGCCGCTCTCCAGCCCCTCCGCCCAAGCCTTGCGCAATCGCTCAACTTCGGCTTCGCGGAGCGGCTGACGCAAGCGCCACTCGCGCAGCGCCTCGCGGATCACTTCACTTGCCGATCCATAGCGTCCGCTGCCGACGGCGTCCTTGACCATCTCCAGGAGTTCCGGGGAAAGCGCCACGCTCACTTTTTCGACTGTCGTCATCGAACTGTCTCCTTGGTCAGAAGGTAGCAATATTTGCTACCAGCCTCAAGGTCAGGGCGTAATCCGTGCCAGATGCTCAAGGTCGGCTTCCTCGCGCAACGGGTCGGGTGCCATCACCACCGAAGTGCCGTTGTCGGCGTCGTCGGCAAAGTGGGCAAGCACGGTGCGGCCCGCCTCCATGCGCGCCTTTCCCTCGGCGACCAGCCCCAGCGCGAGCGGATAGAGCCTATGCTCGGCCTTCAGCACCCGGGCGGCCAGCATATCCGCATTGTCGCCGACCATCACCGGCACGGCCGCCTGGGCGATGATCGGGCCGTCGTCCATTTCGGCTGTGACGAAATGGACGGTGCAGCCGTGGATGCGAAGGCCGGCTGCGAGCGCCCTTGCATGGGTGTCGAGGCCCTTGAACGCGGGCAGCAGGGCGGGGTGGATGTTGATCATGCGGCCCTGCCATTTCTCGACAAAGCCGGTGGTGAGCATACGCATATAGCCGGCCAGCGCCACGATCTCGGCATTGAATGCCTTGAGTGCCGCGTCGATCGCGGCATCATGCGCCTGCTTGCTGCCATGGTCGGCACGGGAAATGGCCTGCGTGGCGATGCCGCGGGCCTTGGCGATGGCGAGCCCAGCGGCATCCGCCTTGTCGGAAATGACGCCGACGATCTCGGCCGGGAAGGCCGGGTCGCTCGCCGCCGCGATCAGCGCCGTCATGTTGGAGCCACGTCCCGATATCAGAACGACGGCGCGTTTCCTCTGCGTGCTCATAGGCCGATCGAGCCCCGATAGATCACTCCGGCGTCGCGGCGCGGCACGATGCGGCCGATCGGCGTCACCGTCTCGCCGGCTTCCTGCAGCACGGCGGCGACCTGCGCCGCCTGGCCGGACGCCACCGCCAGGATCATGCCGATGCCGCAATTGAAGGTACGCATCATCTCCTCCGGCGCCACGCCGCCGGTCTTGGCCAGCCAGGAGAAGACCGGAGGCACGTCGATCGCCTCGAGATCGAGCTCGGCCGAGAAATCCTTGGGCAGCACGCGTGGAATGTTTTCCGGGAAGCCGCCGCCGGTAATGTGCGCCAGCGCCTTTATGCCATGCGTGTTGCGGATCGCCTTCAGGATTGACTTGACGTAGATACGCGTCGGTTCGAGCAGCGCCTCGGCCAGTGTGGCCTCGTCGTTGAACGGCGCCGGATCGCCCCAGGCAAGGCCGCTGGCGGCAACGATGCGGCGCACCAGGGAAAAGCCGTTGGAGTGGAGGCCGGAGGAGGCGAGGCCCAAAAGCACGTCGCCCTCGACGATGTCGTCGGTGGGCAAAAGCTGGCCGCGTTCAGCCGCACCCACGGCAAAGCCGGCAAGGTCATAATCCTTGCCATGGTACATGCCGGGCATTTCCGCTGTTTCGCCGCCGATCAGCGCGCAGCCGGCCTGCCGGCATCCTTGGGCGATGCCGCCGACGATCGCTGCGCCCTGGTCGGGATCGAGCTTGCCGGTGGCGAGATAGTCGAGGAAGAACAGCGGCTCCGCGCCCTGCACGACGATGTCGTTGACGCACATGGCGACGAGATCGATGCCGATCGTGTCGTGCTTGCCGGCATCGATGGCGATCTTGAGCTTGGTGCCTACGCCGTCATTGGCGGCCACCAGAACCGGATCGGTGAAACCTGCAGCCTTGAGGTCGAACAGGCCGCCGAAACCGCCGATCTCGCCGTCCGCGCCCGGCCGGCGCGTGGCGCGCACCAGCGGCTTGATCTTCTCGACCATCAGATTGCCGGCATCGATGTCGACGCCGGCCTCGGCATAGGTGAGCCCGTTCCTGCGCTTGCCCGTTTTGTGCTGGCCCGTTTTTTGCTGGCCAGTTTCGCGCTTGCTCATCGCAATTTTCCTGCTCGTTTGCGGGCTCTTCGCATGAACGGTTTCTGTCCGCAAGGATAAGGGCGGAAGCGGGCGCCATTTGGCCCGACAAAAGCGTGGATAGCCGGGGCATCGCACGCGGCGTTTGCGGCTAGCCAACCTGCTTCTTGCTTGCCTCGGCTCTCCATCTGCCTCATCTATCTCAAGGCAAAAATACGGCGGGACAATGCGTTGACCATCCCCAACATGATCACCATCCTGCGCCTTGTCCTGGTGCCCGCGGTGGTGCTGGCGATGCTGCAGGCGCGCTGGGACTGGGCCTTTGCCGGGTTCGTCATCGCCGGCGTCTCGGACGGCGTCGACGGCTTCATCGCCCGCCGTTTCAACCAGCAGTCCAGGCTCGGCGCCTATCTCGATCCGATGGCCGACAAGCTGCTGCTGGTGTCGGCGTTCGTCGTCATGGGCCTCGCAGGCGAACTGCCGCTGTGGCTTGTCATCACCATGGTGTCGCGCGACGCGCTGATCGTTTGCGCCGTATTGCTGTCTACCGTCATGGCCCATCCGGTCGAGATGAAGCCGCTTCTGGTGTCGAAGGCCAATACCGCCATCCAGATCGTGCTGGCGGCGACTGTGCTGGGAGAGCTCGCCTTTGCCACGCACCTCGACCCTCTGCGGCCTGCCCTCATATTGCTGTCCGGGGTCTTGACCGTGGCTTCGGCCACGGCCTATCTCGTGACTTGGCTGAGGCATATGAGCGGCTATGGCGAAAGCTCCACTCCGGACATCTGAGAAAGAAGCGGCAGTGATCGAAGCTGCGGCTGCCGATCTTGCCGCGTCTTCCGCGTTCCGCCGGCAGATCTTCTTCTGGCTCGCCGGCGCGGCGATCCTGGCGCTTTTCCTCTATGTTTTCAGCGCCATCCTGCTGCCTTTCGTCGCCGGCATGGTGCTCGCCTATTTCCTCGATCCCGTCGCCGACCGGCTGCAGCGGCTCGGCCTGTCGCGCTTCATGGCGACGGTGGTCATCCTCATCACCTTCCTCATCGTACTGGTGCTGGCTTTCGTCATCCTCATTCCGGTTCTGGCCACCCAGATGGCCGATTTCGCCGGCAAGCTGCCGGAGTATCTGACCCGGCTGCAGAGCCTGATCACATCCTTTGATCCGAAGTGGCTGGAACAGAAATTCGGCGTCAACGCCAATGGCTTGCGCGACGGGCTGAACTCCTTGCTGACCTCGGGCTTCGGCCTGCTCACCACGGTCTTCACTTCGATCTGGAGTTCCGGCGTGGCGCTGGTTTCGGTGGTCAGCCTGTTCGTGGTGACGCCGGTCGTCGCCTTCTACATGCTGCTCGACTGGGATCGCATGGTGGCGGTCATCGACAGCTGGGTGCCGCGCGACAATGTCGCGACCGTGCGCGCCATCGCGCGCGACGTCAACACCGCGACCGCCGGCTTCGTCCGCGGCCAGGGTACGCTCTGCCTTGTCCTGGGCGCCATGTATGCCACCGGCCTGACGCTGACCGGCCTGAATTTCGGCATTCTCATCGGTTTGTTCGCCGGACTGATCTCTTTCATCCCTTATGTCGGCTCTCTAACCGGACTGGTGCTGGCCGTTGGCGTCGCTTTCGTGCAGTTCTGGCCGGATTGGACCATGATCGTCGCGGTGGCGGTGGTCTTCTTCATCGGCCAGTTCATCGAAGGCAACATCCTGCAGCCCAGGCTGGTCGGCAAAAGTGTCGGCCTGCACCCGGTGTGGCTGATGTTCGCGCTGTTTGCCTTCGGTGCGCTGTTCGGCTTTGTCGGCTTGCTGATTGCGGTGCCGGCATCCGCCGCCGTCGCCGTGCTGGTGCGCTTTGCCATAGCCCGCTATCTCGAATCGCCGCTCTACAAGGGCCATTCGACACAGCCTTTGCCGCCGCTGCCAGCCGATCGCGGCGGGGGCCACCGCACGCAGTCGCGTGGCTGAAGTGACCGCCCAGCGAACCGATCCGCCGCGCCAACTGCCGCTCGATCTCGGCCATGGCACTGGCTATTCGCGGGACGAACTCGTTGTCTCCGGCACCAACCACCAGGCGGCGGCGCTGGTCGACCGTTGGCCGGACTGGCCGTCGCCGGTGGTGGTGCTGGCCGGTCCCGCCGGTTCCGGCAAGACGCATCTCGCCTCAATCTGGCGTGCGCGTGCCAACGCGCTGGCTGTGGATGCCAGGCGCATTGGTGACAGCATCGCCAATCTCGGCGCTCGCCCTGCGCTGATCGACGATGTCGATGCAGGGGCGATTGACGAACAAGGCCTGTTCCATCTTATCAATGCGGTGCGTGGCGCCGGCTCGACGCTGTTGTTGACGGCGCGCCGCTTTCCTCTGGCCTGGGGTGTTTCGCTGCCGGACCTTGCGTCACGGCTGAAGGCGGCGGCGACGGTCGAGATCCATGAGCCTGATGATCTCCTGCTCGCCGGCGTCATCACCAAGCTGTTCGCCGACCGCCAGGTCGAGGTCGAACCGCATGTGGTGCAGTATCTGGTGCGGCGCATCGAACGCTCGCTGGCGACAGCAATGCGCGTGGTGGAGCGGCTCGACCGCACCGCGCTCGAGCGCAAGATGCCGATCACCAGAGCGTTGGCGGCCGAAACGGTCAGCGCCATGGATGAGGGGCAGGGCGAGTTCGAGATCTAGAGCAGTTCCAGGAAAGGTGTGAAACGGTTCTGTCCGGAATTGCGTCAAAACAAGAGTTAGGCCGGCCTCGATATTCATCCGGCCTGCAAATGGCGGTTCGTTGTCCCCAACTGCCGTCCCATTTCGGGAAACAGCAACTGGCATCCATCTTGCAACGCAAGCTTGCCGGCTGATCCCGGTCCTGATTGCGCTCCAAATCAGGTGCGGGCTCGCCGGGCACGAGGCGGTTGGGGTTCTCGCCTGGCGAGCTCGCTTTCAAATGCATTGGGCGATTGCCGATGCTCAGACTGCGGAACGTGCTCAACCGCGGCGGTAGCCGGCGAGTTGGGCATCATCGACGTCAGGCAAATTGATCACGATGTTCTCGGGGGTTCGGCAGGCCAGCCACCACAGTTCCTCCGTCGTGCTCATATTGGCCTCGAGATGTGGCAGGAACGGCGGCACGAACATGAAATCGCCCGCCGATAACTCGACGAACTCCTGATAGTTCTCGCCGAAATAGATACGGGCATTGCCCGACAGCAGGTATGCGCCGGTTTCAGCTTCGCCATGGTGGTGTGGCAGCGAACGAAAGCCGGGCGCGTTGCTTGCCTTGCCGAACCACAGTCTTGTCGCCGAGGTGTGTTGCGGCCCGACACCGGTCACCAGCGCCATGCCCCCGGACTGGCTGGTCTTGTTGCTCTCTTGGCCCTTCCGGGTAATCACCGGCCTGTTGTTTGCCGCCATTTCGAAGCCCCCCATTGCCGTCTTCAGACTTGCACCAGAAAATTGTCGCGGCAAGCCCACGACCGGAAGCGGCGCAAGGTGGCCAGACGGTCACGCCGAGGCTATCGGTACTGCGTTTCGAGAAGGATGGTCGGAGTGGAGAGATTCGAACTCCCGACCCTCTGGTCCCAAACCAGATGCGCTACCAGCCTGCGCTACACTCCGAACGGTCTGTTGCCTATTCATTTCGGTGCTACATGGCAAGTGCAAAAACCTTGCCGCGGTCCCCATTGCGCAGTAATGACGGGCGAAAGGGCGGCGATGCTGCCTTGCACAGTAACGAGGTGGCCATGTCCGCGCGCATTTTCAGCCCAGCCAAAACCGCGATGCAATCCGGCAAGGCCAAGACCGGCCACTGGGTGCTGGAATTCGACCCCGAGATGCGCAAGAAAATCGATCCTCTGATGGGCTATACCACGTCGGGGGACATGAAAAGCCAGATCAGGCTCACCTTCGACACGCGGGAAGAGGCGGTGGCCTACGCGGAAAAGGAAGGGCTTGGCTTCCGCGTCGAGGAGCCGAAAGAGCCCAAGCGTCGCCAGATTTCCTATGCGGAGAATTTCCGCTATGACCGCAGGACGCCCTGGACGCATTGAACGCTGGCCCAAATGGGCTCCAGAGCGAACACCACCGGCTCCAAGCCGGCCAGCGGTCCCGTAGCTCAGCTGGATAGAGCACCGGCCTTCTAAGCCGATGGTCACAGGTTCGAATCCTGTCGGGATCGCCAACAATTTCAAAGGGTTATCCGTTTGATCTTGCCGAAGCCGCCGAATCTTCCCGCCGATTGCTGCCAAGGCTGCGGCGCTGTGTAACGGAAGCTGGGCGGGAATTTCAGGCCCGTCCGCGCGGCGACCGTGAAATTATTTCGTGATCTGCCAAGGCTGGAACCTTAGCGCGCACTGCGCGTTCGGGGCCTTGTATTCGCGGAGCCTCATAAAAGGCAATGTGCGGGCTGGCGAATGGGCGAGGCAAAGTAAGCGCGGGTTGGGGGAGGAGAAGCCAAGCCATGTCGAAACGTGAAATTGGAACGTCCCCTGCCTTGGGGCGGCGTATCGCCGAACTGAAGGCCAGAATGCGGGATGCCGAAATTTCCGATTATGAGATGAAGACCTTTCACAAGGTCGCCGCCATCATGGGGGCAGGCGACGGCTCCCTACAACTGGATGCCGACGACCTGATCGCGGCATCTTTCGTTGTCGAGGCGGGCGAATCGATGCCCAACCGCTGACGTTCAGGATTTCCCTGCATCCGCTTGAATTCGGTGAATGAGCTTTGCTTTCATCGCCGGAGCACGGTCGTCCACTAGCGAGCGTGCCCGGCTCCGGGTCATCTGATCTCGAATTGAAGGAAAGTCTTATCTGTTTGCGTTGGCACGTCATGGCAGGGACGGCTAACGGAGTGGAACAGGATGAAGCTTGACCTGTCGCCGACCAGCTGGGGCAGGGTGATCGCTGTCACGGCCGCCGGCACGGCATTCTTCATTGCTGTGGCGTTCTTCGTCGATTCGTTCAATTTCCCCTGTCTATCGTCCGACGCTGTTCGGCGCGAGGAACTGACCCACCTGCTGCTTCCTCTGATGCTGGGCGGTTCGTTTCTGTTTTTTCTCATGTGGAAGATCCGCCAGCTGGCCATAGCCCAGCGCGACCCTAGCGTCATTGCCGCGGCCGACAGTCTGACGGCGGTTCTGAACCGCGGCGCCTCTATGCTGCCAAATCGAATGGACAGGTCAGCTTCGATCCGGCGGAAGCCCCGCCGATGCCTCCGCCCGGCCCCGCCACCGTGCATTGACCACAGCCTTCGGCGGACAGACAGAACCGCTTCCTTGACGCTTTCTTGTCGGTGTGCTTCCTCCGGTAAGTGATGTATGGGGCACCGCCGGGGACGTTCCAGCCTTCTTGAGCTCCTCGACCGTCCCGGCCGACGGCACGGCCGGGACCTTTTCGGTGCCGGCGAATGAATGGCGAGACAGCCCCGGCAAGGCCAGATAAGCACAGCGATCATGATCCATTTGTTCAACGGCTTTCAAAACCCGTTTGGCGGCAGCGAACGCGAAACCCTGGAGCTGTATCGGCTGTTGAGCGCCGACTCGGCAGTACGTCTTTGGGCAACCTCCTGGCGCGTGTCCGACGAGTTGATGCGGCAGTTTCCGATTCGCCGTATCTCGCCGGCAACGCGCAACGTGCCTGACGGCGGCATCTATGTTTTCGTCGGCGCGCATTGGCGCAACAAGCTGTGGCCCTACCTGATCCGGCGGCCGCGCCGGCTGATCTATGTCTTCAACACCTTTCATCCGAAGATCATTGCGCTGACGACACGCATGCCGCGCCTGCTGGGCTGGCCGGAAGCTGAATTGGTGCTGATCTCCGATTTTCAAAAGCGCATGCTGCATGTCGAAGGCGTCGTGCATCCGTCGCCGATCGATATCGACCGTTTCTCACCACGGGTGGCAAGGCCGGATGGTCCGTTTACCGTGGGGCGGCTGAGCCGGGATACGGCGGACAAGCATCATGGCGACGATGTGGCGCTCTACGAGGCCTTGCTGGCCGATGGCGCTGCGGTACGGATTCAGGGCGGGATGCCGCTCAGGGACAAGCTCGCGCCGCACCCCCAACTCGAACTCCTGCCTCAGGGCCAACTGGCCGCCGAACAGTTCTTGCCGACGCTCGACGTGTTCTACTATCGCACCGGTTCGCATGTGGAGACATTCGGCCGCGTGGTGTTCGAGGCGATGGCCTGCGGTTTGCCCGTGGTCTGCCATTCGCATGGCGGCTACGCCGACCATATCAGGCACGGCGAAAACGGCTACCTGTTCGAAACGACGCAACAGGCGGCAGCGATTCTGGCCGAACTCAAAACCGACCCGGCGCTGCGGGCGAGAGTTGGCCGCAAGGCGCGGCAGACCGTCGAGCAGCTGTTTTCGCCGCAGGCATTGCGGCAGCGGCTGGACTTTTATCGCGGTTAGCGGTGCCACGTGGTCTGGTCTTCCAGACACTCTCGGCCAACGATCCACCCAGCTCGTTTGGCATCGATCTCCACATCGCGCTAAGGCTTTTATCAGGCGAATCGCGGGGCGGCCGGCATCGGTGCGCAAACAGATCGAGCAGGGCTTCTACCGATGACACTGATGGGCGCGGCGGCACTGCTGATCCTGGTCCTCACCTATGCCGGCGTCGCCATCGGCCGTATACCTGGCCTGCGCCTTGACCGGGCAGGCATTGCGCTGCTTGGCGGCGCGGCGATGATCGCCATCGGCACGGTCAGCATGGAGGATGCCTACCGCGCCATCAATTTCGACACCATCACGCTTCTCCTCGGCATGATGATCGTGGTGGCGCATCTGAAGGTGTCGGGCGCCTTCCGCGGCCTTGGCGCCATCGCCATCGAGCATGCGCATGCGCCCTTCATGCTCCTGGTGATGGTGACGCTGCTGACCGGCGTGCTCTCGGCCTTCCTGGTCAATGACGCCATCTGTCTGGTCATGGCGCCGATCGTCGTCCACGTCACCCGCGTCATCAACCGCAACCCGGTTCCCTATCTGATCGCCACCGCCACGGCGTCGAACTGCGGCAGTGTCGCCACCATTACCGGCAATCCGCAGAATATGGTCATCGGGGCGCTGTCGGGCATTTCCTATCCAGCCTTTTCGGCGGCGCTGGCGCCGGTCGCCTTGTTCGGCCTTGTCGCGGTCATCGTCATCGTGCGCATCGTCTACCGGGCCGAATTCACCCGCACCGCCCAATTGACGCCGCATCTCTCGCGCGGCCGCATGCATCGCGGGCAAGTGCTGAAGGCCGTGATTGTCTGCATCGGGCTGGCCATTGCCTTCTTCGCCGGCGTTCCCGTTGCCAAGGCAGCCTTGATCGGCGGCGCCATTCTCCTGCTCACCCGCGCTATCAAGCCGGAACGCATCTACCGTGAGATCGATGGCCCGCTGTTGTTCATGTTCGCCGGTCTGTTCGTGGTGGTGGCGGGCGCCGAAAGGACGCTGCTGACGCCCGACATCATTGCCTCGGCCAGGAATCTCGGCCTGGACGACGTCTGGCGCCTGTCCGGCTTCACGGCGGTGCTCTCCAACATCATGAGCAATGTTCCGGCCGTGCTGGCGCTGCGGCCGTTCATACCCGGCCTGGAGAATCCGGAGCGCGCCTGGCTGGTCGTCGCCATGAGCTCGACGCTGGCCGGCAATTTCACGTTGCTCGGCTCGGTCGCCAACCTGATCGTCGCCGAACAGGCGCGCAACGCGGGCACGCAGCTATCGTTCGGCGCTTTCTTCAAGGTCGGCCTGCCGCTGACGCTGGTGACGCTCGTCGTCGGGACGGTGTGGCTGGCGTTCGGATTCTAGACCCGGCTGCCTGGAATCCGCGATAGCGATGGATCAGCATGATCGAAAAGCTACCGTCGATCAGCAGCACGATTTTCCGCATGACCGGAGCAAGGATTTGCGCCAAGAACTCGACGCCAGGATTGAGCGGCGCGGGCCGAGCCATGATGACTCGTGGACGCATGCCGCCCGGCGCGACGAGGTCGGGTGCGGTTCCCTGTACCTCGAGCGGGCCCGCGGGTCAGGGCGATACGTCGACATGGCCTTTCATCTTGAGTTGGAAGCGGAAAAACATCGACCGCTCCCACCGTGGCGGCACCGCTATTTCAAGCCGCCGCCAATCCCTTGCCTGCCGTTTGCACGCGCGCGGCCGCCGCCAGAAGGTCGGTCTGGGTGATCAGGCCGAGAATCCGCCGCTCGCCGTCGACGATGACCACGGCATGGCTGCGCCCGTCGGTCAGCACCGGCAGCAGGCTCATCGCCGGCGCCTCGGGCGCGGCGGTGCCGGCTTTCGACATCACGCTCTTCACGGTGTCGGTGGCTTTCGTCAGTTCGCGCAAGCCGACGGCGCCAACCAGCCTTGCTTCGGCGTCGACCACCGGCAAGGTGCGGATATTATGATCGAGCAGTTGCTGGCGCGCCTCGTCGATCGTGGCCTGCTCGGGCACTGAAACGACGTCGCGGGACATAATGTCCTTGCACAGCAGCGTCCGGTGCGAGCGCACCATGGCCTGCAACTCGACTTGTCTCAGCAGCCGTTCGAGGTCGTCGCGGTCGATGTCGAACGTCTCGTCGAGCGTGGTCAGCGCCGCGTCGATATCCTCGGGCCGGAAGCCGACGCGCTGCTGCGCCGGCGGATCGGCGGTGCCGTGGCTGTTGGCGGCGGGGGCGGCGACATGCGGATAGTTGCGCCGCGCGAGTTTGTGGAAGAGGAAGCCGAGCGTGACCAGAATGGTCGAATTCAAGGCCACCGGCACGAACGGAAACAGGAAGCCCGCGCTGATGACGGCCGGCCCACCGAGCACCCCCGTCAGCGCCGCCGCGCCGCCTGGCGGATGCAGGCAGCGTGTGAACGACATCGCCGCGATGGCGAGCGCTACAGCCAGGCCCGACGCAATGACCGGATCATGGACGAAATGCGCCACGGTAACCCCCACCAGCGCCGATATCGAATTGCCGCCGATGATCGACCAGGGCTGCGCCAGCGGGCTCGCCGGTACGGCGAAGAGAAGCACGGCGGATGCGCCCATCGGCGCCACCAGCAGGGCTACGTGCGGGCCGCCGCCCATGGCCAGCCCGCTGATCACGCCGGTCAGCGCGATGCCGAGCGTGGCGCCGATACACGCCAGGATGCGTTCACGCAGCGTCGCGCCGGCGAGGATGGGGACAAAAAGACGAAAGGCCATGGGCAAGCTTGTGACGAGTGGGTTGAGCGCGGATTCCGGTGCGCCACGCAATGCAGCCGAACCCGCGGATTTGAAAGTCAAACAAATCCGGAAAGTCGCGACCCGGGAGAATAATATTGCGCGCCGCGCGTCGCCGGACTGCTGCGAGCGGCTCGCGCTTTGTCATCAGCGTCAAGACGTTGCGGTCGTTCTTGCCGTTCCGTCCGGCAGTCGGCCTCGTATGCGACGGTCAGGCAGCGGCTGCGGCCAGGCCGCGCATGATGTCGGTTTTCAGGTCGTCGACATCCTCAAGGCCGATCTGCAGGCGGATCAACGGACCTTCATAAGGGGCCGTTGCAACAACGCGGTCGCTGAGCCAGACCGGCACCGCAAGGCTCTCATACCCACCCCAGGAATAGCCGAGCCCAAATATCCGCAGCGCGTCGAGGAAGGCGTGCTGCTGTCTCTGGCCGCCTCCGGCAAGCACGATCGAAAAGATGCCGCTCGAACCGGTGAAGTCGCGCTTCCATAGGCCGTGGTCCGGGTGGCTGGGAAGGGCGGGGTGAAGCACGCGCGCCACGCCCTTCTCGCCTTCGAGCCACGACGCGATGGCGAATGCGCTGCGCTGGTGATGCTCCAGGCGCACGCCCATGGTCCGCAGGCCGCGCAGCACCTGGTAGACATCGTCGGGGCCCGCGCAGCAACCAAGCGTGCAAAAGCTCTCATAAAGTTGCTCCCAGCAGCTCTCATTGGCCGAGACCGTGCCAAGCAGCACGTCGGAATGGCCGGCCGGATATTTGGTTGCCGCATGGATGGAGATGTCGACGCCATGGTCGAGCGGCCGGAAATAGAGCGGCGTCGCCCAGGTATTGTCCATCATCACGATGGCGCCGGCCGCACGCGCCGCCTTGGCGATCGCCGGGATATCCTGCACCTCGAAGGTGTTGGAAGCCGGCGATTCCGTGAACACGACCCTGGTGTTGGGCTTGATCAAGGCGGCAATGCCAGCGCCGATGCGGGGATCATAATACTCCACCTCGACGCCGAGCCGCTTCAGCATCGTGTCGGCGAAATTGCGGGTCGGATGGTAGACGGAATCGACGATCAGGAGATGATCGCCGGCCGATAGGAAGGCAAGCAGCGGAACGGTCACCGCTGCCAGGCCAGACGGCACCACGATGGTGCCGGCGGATCCCTCCAGCGCGTCGATGGCGTGGGCAAGGGCATCCGTCGTCGGCGTGCCGCGCGTACCGTAAGTGTATTTCTGGCTGCGTCCCACCATTGCTTCGGCATTGCGGAACAGCACGGTGGAGGCATGCACAACCGGCGGATTGACGAAGCCGAAATAATCATGCGGGTTGTTGCCCGAATGGGCAAGCCGGGTGTTGATGCCCACCTTGCCGTAACCCTGCGCGCTGCCGTCTTTCGCCATTCTTCTTCGCCTTGTTTGATAGGGCGCTAGCCATAGTGCCGCGTCATGGGCCGTGCAACAGCCCAGCACCCGCCAGGAATGGACTTCGAATGTGCCAATTCTCAAGGGATCGGCGTCGCGGCCAGGCGCCGACCTCGCTGCCAGGTGCGTGGTGCTGATCGCCCTGCTGTTCCTCGTCGGCGTCATGAACATGGTGGGGGTCGCCGGCATCGCCGTCCTCGTTTCCCCGGGAAAAGGCAGTCACGGCCCAGTTGATCCCGCGCATTTCCGGCGCGTTGATGGCGGCGGCCGGAACGAGGCTCCTGTCTCGCGCGTTCCAAGGCCGCAGCCCTGGTGACAGTCTTCGGAAGGACCAATTCATAGCGCGTCCAGATCAGTAGCGCCAAAGCTATTGCCAAGACGGATTTCGTTACCGCGGCCTCGCATTGTGTTGAATGCGCTTTGCCGGCTTTATTTGCACACTGATCAAATTGCGGGTGCGTTTGTCTGCAATTCAGGCAAACAGGGCAATCGATTTTCAAACACGTTCGGATTCGGTCATTTCCCTTGACCTCACGGGAATTATCGCCTTCGATGCCGTCCGTGAATGGGAGGCAGCGCGTCGGTTGCGATGCGGGGTTCCGGGAATGGGCCGGGATGGGAACTGCGTTCACACGGGAAAAAAGATCAGGGTTTGCCTGAAAACAGAGAAAAGGGTCTGTGGGTCATGAAACATATTGCTTTCGGCATTCTTGGCGCCGCCACGCTGGGGATTATGGCGTCGGCCGCTTCGGCGAGCACGCTCGACACCGTCAAGGCGAAGGGCTTCATCCAGTGTGGCGTCTCGACAGGTTTGGCCGGCTTCTCGGCGCCGGATGACAAGGGTGACTGGCAAGGCATCGACGCGGATTTCTGCCGCGCCGTTGCAGCCGCTGTCTTCGGTGACGGCACCAAGGTCAAGTTCACGCCGCTCAGCGCCAAGGAGCGCTTCACCGCCCTGCAGTCCGGCGAGGTCGACGTTCTGTCGCGCAACACCACCTGGACCATCAACCGCGACACAGCACTTGGCCTGAATTTCGTCGGCACCACCTACTATGACGGCCAGGGTTTCATGATCAACGCCAAGAAACTGCCGGGCGTCAATTCGGCGCTCCAGCTTTCGGGCGCCGCCGTCTGCGTGCAGAGCGGCACCACCACCGAGCTCAATCTCGCCGACTACTTCAAGGCGAACAAGATGGAGTACAATCCGGTCGTCTTCGAGAAGCTCGAAGAGGTCAATGCCGCCTACGATGCCGGCCGCTGCGATGTCTACACCACCGACCAGTCGGGTCTCTACGGCATCCGCCTCACTCTCGGCTCGCCAGCCGATCACGTCGTGCTGCCCGAGATCATCTCCAAGGAGCCGCTCGGACCGGCGGTGCGCCAGGGCGACGACCAGTGGTACCATATCGTCAAGTGGACCTATTTCGCGCTGCTCGACGCCGAGGAACTTGGCATCACCAAGGCCAATGTCGATGAGATGAAGAACTCGACAAGCCCCGAGATCAAGCGCGTGCTCGGCCAGGAAGCCGACACCAAGATCGGCACCGATCTCGGCGTCTCCAATGACTGGGTCGTCAACATCGTCAAGGCCGTCGGCAATTACGGCGAAATGTTCGATCGCAATGTCGGCTCGGGCAGCCCGCTCAAGATCGCTCGCGGCATCAACGCGCTGTGGACCAAGGGCGGCCTGCAATATGCTCCGCCGATCCGCTGATTGAAATGTGATCCGGGAGGCATATCATCTGCCTCCCGGTTTCTCTTTCCAGGGGACGGTCGAATGGCATCGCAGGAAGTTCTTCGCGAGGAGTCCAGCCGGGCTTCCTTCGTCAATGATCCGAAAGTCCGCAGTCTCTTCTTCCAGACGCTTGTCGTCATCGTTCTGTTCGGCTCTGTGTGGTGGATCGTGCAGAACGTCATCGACAATCTGCAGCGCCTGCACATCGCCTCCGGCTTCGGCTTCCTCAAGGGACGTGCCGGGTTCGATATCTCGGACACGCCGATCGCCTACACGTCTGACGATACTTACGGCCGCGCCATCGTCGTCGGCCTGATCAACACGATCATCGTCGCCGTCGCCGGCATCATCACCGCCACCATCATCGGCTTCGTCATCGGCATCGGCCGCCTGTCGCAGAACTGGCTGATCCAGAAGATCTGCACGGTCTATGTTGAGATCTTTCGCAACATCCCGCCGCTGCTGGTCATCTTCTTCTGGTATTCCGGCGTGCTTGCCGTGCTGCCGGCGCCACGTGACAGTATCCATCTGCCGTTTGGTTCCTTCCTCAACCAGCGCGGCTTCTATTTTCCGCGCACCATCTGGGGCGAGGGTTCCTGGCTGATCCTGGTGGCGCTCGTCGTGGCTGTTGCCATGGCATGGTTCGTCGCCCGCAGGGCGCGCCAGCGCCAGATGGCGACCGGCCAGCAATTCCCGGTGTTCTGGACCTCCTTCGCGCTGATCGTTGGCCTGCCGCTGCTCGCTTTCCTGCTCAGCGGAATGCCGCTCACCTTTGATCTGCCGAAACAGTCGACCTTCAACCTGACCGGCGGCTTCCAGGTCAAGCCGGAGTTCCTGTCGCTCTATCTGGCTCTGTCCTGCTACACGGCAGCCTTCATCGCCGAGATCGTGCGCGCCGGCATCAGGGGGGTCAGCAAAGGCCAGACCGAGGCGGCCGGCGCCCTGGGCTTGCGCTCGGGGCCGATTTTGCGGCTCGTCGTGGTGCCGCAGGCCATGCGCATCGTGATCCCGCCGCTGACCAGCCAGTATCTCAACCTGACCAAGAACTCGTCGCTGGCGATCGCCATCGGCTATCCGGACCTGACGGCGACCGCCGGCACCGTGCTCAACCAGACCGGACAGGCGGTCGAAGGCGTGCTGATCATGATGGTCGCCTACCTCATACTCAGCCTTGTGACCTCGGCCGTCATGAACGTGGTCAACGCCAAGATGGCGCTGGTGGAAAGGTAGAGCCATGCAGGAACACGACATGTCCTGGGTGCGTGCCGAGATGGTGCTGGCGCAGCCTGCGCCAGCAAGCGTGCGCGGCCCAACGGCCTGGGTGCGCAAGAACCTGGTCGGTTCGGTCGGTGACACGATCCTGACCATCATAGGCATCGCGCTGGTCGTCATGATCCTGCCGCAGATCATCAACTGGGCGTTCATCAATGCCCAGTGGACAGGGCCGAATCGCACTGTCTGCGCCACCGTTGCGCAAGGCGGCATTCAGCCGGACGGCTGGAGCGGCGCGTGCTGGGCCTTCGTCAATGCCAAGTTCGGCCAGTTCATGTTCGGCACCTATCCGATCGAGGAGCGCTGGCGCCCGATTCTGGTCGCCATCCTGTTCGTGGCGCTGCTGGTGCCGATGCTGATCCCGCGCGTGCCGCGCAAGGGACTGAACGCGATCCTGCTCTTCCTGGTGTTGCCGATCGTTTCGTTCGTTCTGCTGATCGGCGGCATGTTCGGCCTGCCGCATGTCGAGACCTCGCGGTGGGGCGGCCTGCTGGTAACGCTCAGCCTGTCCTTCGTCGGCATTGCCGTGTCGCTACCGCTGGGCACTGTGCTGGCGCTCGGCCGGCGTTCGAAGATGCCGATCGTCAAGACGCTTTGTGTGGTCTTCATCGAGACGGTGCGCGGCATCCCGCTGATCACCGTTCTGTTCTTCGTCAGCGTCATGCTGCCGCTGTTCCTGCCGGCTGGGGTCACCTTCGACAAGTTTCTCAGGGCATTGATCGGCGTGTCGCTGTTTGCGGCGGCCTATATGGCCGAAGTCGTGCGCGGCGGCCTGCAGGCGATCCCGAAGGGCCAGTATGAAGGCGCCGATTCGCTTGGCCTCGGCTACTGGCAGAAGATGGGGCTGATCGTGCTGCCGCAGGCGCTGAAGCTGGTCATCCCCGGCATCGTCAACACCTTCATCGGCATGTTCAAGGACACCAGTCTGGTTCTCATCATCTCGATGTTCGACCTGCTCGGCGTCGTCAAACAGAATTTCTCGGACGCCAATTGGGCGACGCCACAGACCGCGAAATCCGGTCTGGTCTTCGCCGCCTTCGTGTTCTGGCTGTTCTGCTTCGGCATGTCGCGCTATTCGATGTACACCGAACGCCGACTCGACACCGGCTACAGACGCTAAACAAAAGAATAAGGGGATCCTGTCATGGCCACCGAAAACGCCGTCAGCGCGGAAGAGCTCAAGGTCAATGCCGCCAAGATGCACATCTCGACCACCGATGTCGCCATCGACATCATCGCCATGCACAAATGGTACGGCGAGTTTCATGTGCTGAAGGACATCAACCTCAAGGTTATGCGCGGCGAGCGCATCGTCATCTGCGGCCCGTCCGGCTCCGGCAAGTCGACGATGATCCGCTGCATCAACCGCCTGGAAGAGCACCAGAAGGGCAAGATCATCGTCGACGGCAAGGAACTGACCAATGATCTGAAGAAGATCGACGAAGTGCGCCGCGAGGTCGGCATGGTGTTCCAGCACTTCAATCTGTTCCCGCACCTGACCATCCTGGAGAACTGCACGTTGGCGCCGATTTGGGTGCGCAAGACGCCGAAGAAGCAGGCCGAGGAAATCGCCATGCATTTCCTCAAGCGCGTCAAGATTCCGGAGCAGGCCAACAAGTATCCGGGCCAGCTCTCCGGCGGCCAGCAGCAGCGCGTGGCGATCGCCCGTTCGCTGTGCATGAACCCGCGCATCATGCTGTTCGACGAGCCGACCTCGGCGCTCGACCCGGAAATGATCAAGGAAGTGCTGGAGACCATGGTCGGCCTTGCCGAGGAAGGCATGACCATGCTGTGCGTCACGCACGAAATGGGCTTTGCCCGCAAGGTCGCCAACCGGGTGATCTTCATGGATCAGGGCCAGATCGTCGAGCAGAACACACCGGCCGAATTCTTCGATCATCCGCGCCACGAGCGTACGAAACTGTTCCTGTCGCAGATCTTGCACTGAGCGCTCCGGCACCGGTTCAAAACAAGCCCGGCGGCACCACGGCCGGGCTTTTTGCATATGGCGATCGGCCATGGTCGCTGCCGTCGAGGAGAGGGAGCCCCCAAACCGGACACCGATGAAAAAGCCCCTGCGTTTCCTGGCCATGTTGGCAGCCATGTTCATGCTTGCCGCCGTCCTCGGCACGCTGGTGCCACGCCCGCTCTGGCCGGCGGCCGCCGCTGGCGAGAGCACGCGGCGCATATTGGTGCTGAAGAACCCGATCCACACCGACATCGCCATCCCGTGGACGACGCGGTTCGCAGGCGTTTTCATTTCCTGACCGAGGCCGGCCTTCCGGCCGACGCACCCGAGGTGCGCTACATCATCTTCGGCTGGGGTGGTCGCGCCTTCTATCTTGAAACGCCAACATGGTCGCAACTAAAGGCGGTGCCAGTGGTCAAGGCGATGACGCTCGATGCCTCTGTGATGCATGTCGATGTCGCCGGCGCGATCGCCGAGCCGCATCCTGACGTCGCTGGCTTCGACATTGGCGAGGATCGGTTCGCGGCGTTGCTCGATTATATCGCGGCCAGCTTCCAGCAGGGGCAGAACGGCCCGGTCGTGATCGAGAATGCGGGCTACTCCAACTTCGACCGCTTCTACGAGGCGAATGGCCGTTTCAACGCGCTGATCGGCTGCAACACCTGGACGGCGGCGGCACTGCGCACGGCCGGGCTTCGCACTGGCTGGTGGAATCCGCTCCCGGCTTCGCTTGGGCTGTCGCTGCGGCTTTACAATTGAAATTTGGACAGCAGCGGTCAGCCCGTTTTGCGATCCTGCCTCATCATATAGTCGCGTAGTGCCTTGTTGATCGCGCTCTGATAGCCCCGACCATCGGGGGTGCGTCTCTTGAACCAGGCGACAAGGTCGGAATCGAGGCGAAGGGTCAGTTGCTGCTTTATAGGTCTGAAATGCGGATTTCGAGCAGCATTTTGCCAGAATTCTTCGGCCAATTCGGGAGTGTCGCTCGTATCGACGTCATCTTGCGAGCGCGCTTTCAACGCTGCGATTTCCGCCTTCTGTGCTTCTGTCAACGGAGAGGGATTTGTCGGGTCGAATTCAAATCGAACGATTTTGCGCATAATATCTTCTTTCTTTCGTCGTGGCTCTGCGCGCTGAAATGATCCGTATAACCTCGGTTCCATCTTCTTCTCGATCGGCATGGGCAATAAGCAATACGAGCGTGCCGTCAATCCTACCGATGGTCTGCCAACGGTATTCGCCGTTTTCGACTCTGTCCTGTACCGCCAGCGCGAAAGGGTCGGAGAAAACACGAACGGCAGTCTCGAAACTCACGCCATGCTTGCGCAGATTTGATGCTGCCTTTTCTGGATCCCATTCAAACCGCAATTCGTTCATGCGCAGTAACCACAAAAATGTAACTACAATTCACCATTGCGTCAAGACAGATGGGACTTCCTGGCGGGCTAACGCCTGATGATCCTCCGCTACCTCCATCCGTAGAGCCAGTCCAGATCCGCAACGAGCTTTTCCGGTGGCCGCTTCGCCAGAACCAGGTTGCGGGCGAATGCCACCGGACCCGAGGCATGCCAGGCGAGGCGGTTAAGCGCACCGCGCCGGATGACCTTGACGATGCGCGGCCGCCGGAGATTTTCCCAGATGGTGAGGCTCTGACGCAGATCGGCAGGGAAGTCAGCCACCAGGCTGGCAAGCGTTGCCGCGTCTTCGATGGCCATTGCCGCGCCTTGTGCAGCGAACGGGGTCATCGCATGTGCGGCGTCACCGATCAGAGCGATGCCGGCTGGCGTCGTCCAGGGCTGCTTCTGTTCGACTGTATGGAGCGGCCAAGTCAGCCAAGGGCCAGCCATTTCTACCAGCCTTGCAAGGCCCGCGGCCGTGCCGCGCATGGCGCCGGCGAGGATGCCGGGATCGGCATGCCCGGACCAGCCCTCGGCAATGCGCTCGCCTCTGGTGAAGGCGACAAGGTTGAAAGCGTCACCCTTGCTGACGGGGTAGGCGACCATGTGGAATCCCGGATGCAGGAAGGTCGTGACGCTGTCGGTAGCGCCGATCGCGGCAAATGCTTGTCCGGCGGCGCTGCCGGCAGCGACAGTGGTGCGCCAGGCCAGTTCGCCGGAAAAACGGCTTCTCGGCGATGCCGCTCCCCGGGCCCGATCGACAACCGCGCGCACCGACGACCATACGCCATCGGCCCCGACCAAAAGGAAGCCCTGTGACTGGACGGTCTTGCCGTCCTTCTCGACTGTGGCCGTCACACCATCGCCACCTGTGACAACATCGCTCAAGCGCGCGCCTGTGACGAGCGCAATATTCGGGTTTTCGGCGACGCGTTCGGTCAGTGCGCTCTGCAGATCGGCCCGGTGAGCGACGAGATAAGGCGCCCCCCAACGTTTTTCGGCGGCTTGCCCCAGCGGCACGCGCGCCAGTTCGCGCAACGTCGCGGCGTCCTTCAGCACCACTGCTTCCGGACGCACCGCTGCCGGCAGCAGCCGGTCGAGCACGCCGAGCTGGCGTAGGATATGTGTCGCGTTTGGAGAAAGCTGGATGCCGGCGCCCACCGCGTCCAGCCGCTCCGCCTGTTCGAACAGCTGTGCGGGGTAGCCGCGTTCGCCGAAAGCCAGGGCCGCGGTCAGCCCGGCGACGCCAGCTCCGGCGATCACGATCTGCCGGGGCTGTGCATCGGGCATGATTTCAGCCGCTGGAAATCAGGCGGCCCGGTCGATGTAGAGACAGCCGGCCGGCACCGTTTCCGTCGCCTTCAGCTTTGGCGAATAGCGGTAGAGCGTCGAGCAATAGGGGCAGACCTTCTCATTGTCGTCGCCCATATCGAGAAACACATGCGGGTGGTCGAAAGGCGGGTTGGCGCCCGTGCACATGAATTCCTTGACCCCGATGTCGATCGCCGGGTAGCCCGCATCGTTCTGGAAATGGGGAATGGAACCGCCTGCCATCGTCGTCTCCTGATCTCTTGCAATTGCATCTGGATCATAACCCGTCTCTTTGCAAGATCGATGAAATCAAACTGTTGCAAAAGCCTGTCAGAGGATAAGTTAAGCTCGGTCATGCCTGACCCCCGCAACCGGAATCGGTTACGGGAGGGTATGTGTCGATTCGTCGGACGACCCTCGCGGGCGCGGCGTTCGGACGACAGCGGCTGGGAAGAGCAGGAATCATGAACGAACTGAAGCCGGTGCAGAGCGAATTCATCAATGTCGAGGCGGCGAGCCCGCAGGGCGGCAATCCGGACCGTTTCGTCAATCGGGAGTTTTCCTGGCTGCAGTTCAATCGCCGCGTTCTCGAAGAATCGCTGAACGAGCACCACCCGCTCCTCGAACGCGTGCGCTTCCTGTCGATCTCGGCCGCCAACCTCGACGAGTTCTTCATGGTGCGCGTCGCCGGCCTCGCCGGTCAGGTCCGCGAGGGCATCGTGCTGAAGAGCCCTGACGGCCGCACGCCCGAACAGCAGCTCGAACAGCTGCTGCGCGAGGTCGAGCGGCTGCAGGAAGATCAGCAGAAGAGCCTTTCGGCGCTGACGATACTGCTCAACAAGGAAGGCATCGAGAGCATCACGCGAGATGCGCTGACCAAGGACGAGAAGGTCTGGCTGGAAGAACACTTCCAGGATCAGGTGTTTCCGGTGCTCACCCCGCTGTCGATCGACCCCGCGCATCCGTTTCCGTTCATTCCCAATCTCGGCTTCTCGATGGCGCTGCAGCTTCGCCATCGCAAGAACGGCGAGGAGATGAGTGCGCTGCTGCGCCTGCCGGTAGCGCTGAAGCGCTTCATCCGGCTGCCGGATCGCAAGAACCATGTCCGCTTCATCCCGCTGGAGGAAGCGGTGGGGCTTTATATCGGCAAGCTTTTCCCGGGCTATGAAGTCAAGGGCTCCGGCACATTCCGTATCATCCGCGACAGCGATATCGAGGTGGAGGAAGAATCGGAAGATCTCGTGCGCCTGTTCGAGACCGCGCTGAAGCGCCGCCGCCGTGGTTCGGTGATCCGCATCGAGTTCGACAAGCTGATGCCGCCCGAACTGCGCGATTTCGTCGCCGGCGAGCTCGGCGTCTCGTCGAGCCGTATCAGCGTGCTCACCGGTCCGCTGGCGCTCAGCCAGATCTCGGAAATCGTCTCCGTCCCCCGCGACGATTTGAAGTTCACGCCCTACAATCCGCGCTTCCCAGAGCGCATCCGCGAGCATGGCGGCGACTGTTTCGCCGCCATCCGCGAGAAGGACATCGTCGTCCACCACCCCTACGAATCCTTCGATGTGGTGGTGCAGTTTCTGCGCCAGGCGATGGCCGACCCCGAGGTGGTGGCGATCAAGCAGACGCTCTACCGCACCTCCAACGACAGCCCTATCGTGCGTGCGCTGGTCGACGCGGCCGAGGCCGGCAAATCGGTGACGGCGCTGGTCGAGCTCAAGGCCCGTTTCGACGAGGAAGCCAACATCCGCTGGGCCCGCGATCTCGAACGCGCCGGCGTGCAGGTTGTGTTCGGTTTCCTCGAACTCAAGACCCACGCCAAGATGTCCCTGGTGGTGCGGCGCGAGGACGGCAAGCTGCGCAACTACGTGCATCTCGGCACCGGCAACTACCACCCGGTCACAGCGCGCATCTACACCGACCTGTCCTTCTTCACCACCGATGCGACGATCGCGCGCGATGTCGCCCAGCTGTTCAACTTCATCACCGGCTATGCCGAGCCGACCGCCGAGATGCGTATCGCGATCTCGCCGTTCACGCTCAGAAACCGCATTCTCCAACACATATCGGACGAAGTCGCCCACGCGCTGGAGGGCAGGCCGGCGCGCATCTGGATGAAGATGAACTCGCTTGTCGACCCGATCATCATCGATGCGCTCTATGATGCCAGCCGTGCCGGGGTGGAAATCGACCTCGTGGTGCGCGGCATATGCTGCCTCAGGCCGCAGGTGCCGGGCCTGTCGGAGAACATAAGGGTCAAGTCGATCGTCGGCCGCTTCCTCGAACACAGCCGCATCTACTGCTTCGGCAATGGCCACGGCCTGCCGGCGGACGAGGCGATCGTCTACATCTCCTCCGCCGACCTCATGCCGCGCAATCTCGACCGCCGTGTCGAGACCATGGTGCCGATCACCAATCCAACTGTGCATGAACAGGTTCTGGGTCAGATCATGCTGGGCAACATCATGGACAATCAGCAAAGTTTCGACGTATTGGCTGATGGAACTTCCCGGCGTGTCGTGCTGGAGGAGGGCGAGGAACCGTTCAACGCGCAGGAATATTTCATGACCAATCCGAGCCTGTCGGGACGGGGTGACGCGCTGAAGTCGCATGCGCCCCAGCGGATCGCCCAGTTCAAGCGCCGCAAGAAGAACGCCGCAGCGTCCAACTGATGTTGTCCATTTCCCAGGGCCGGCTGCAGGACCGCCGTCCGCTGTCCATCATCGACATCGGCTCGAACTCGATCCGTCTCGTCGTCTATGAGGGATTGGCGCGTTCGCCGACCATGCTGTTCAACGAAAAGATGCTGGCGGGTCTCGGCCGCGGCATCGTATCGACGGGAAAGCTCGACCCGGATGCGGTGACGCGCTCGATGGAGGAATTCCGCCGTTTTCGGGCGCTCTCCGATCAAGCCGGCGCCGAGCATATGTATGTGCTGGCGACCGCCGCCGCCCGCGAGGCGGTCAACGGCCCGGATTTCATCCATCGCGCCGAGGAAGTGCTGAAGACCGAGATCCGGGTGCTTTCCGGCCGCCAGGAGGCCTACTACTCGGCGCTCGGCGTTATCTCCGGCTTTCACCCCGCCAACGGTATCGCCGGCGATCTGGGCGGTGGCAGCCTGGAATTGATCGACATCAAGGGCGAGGCGATGGGCGAAGGCATAACGCTGCCGCTCGGCGGCCTGCGTCTGCAGGACATGGCGAAGAATTCGCTCGTTCAGGCGCAGAAAATCGCGCGCCAGGAACTGGCGCGGGCGAAACTACTCAAGGGCGGACAGGGCAGGGCCTTCTACGCAGTCGGCGGCACCTGGCGAAACCTCGCCCGCCTGCACATGGAGATGACCAACTACCCGCTCGGCGTCATGCATCACTACGAGATTTCGGCCGACGGTGCAGCCCAGAACTTCCTGAAGCAGGTGGCCAAGGGCGAGGTCGAGAAAGTCAAGGGCATCGAGGGCGTCTCCAAGAACCGCCGCTCGCTGCTGCCCTACGGTGCCGTCGTGCTGCAGGAGATCATGTCGGCGATGCAGCCGTCGAAGATCGTCGTCTCGGCGCAGGGCGTGCGCGAGGGCTTTCTCTATTCGCTGCTCGATGAGGAGGAGCAGAACGCCGATCCGCTCATCTCGGCCGCTGAGGAACTGGCTCTGCTGCGCTCGCGTTCGGTCCATCACGCGCATGATCTCGTCGAATGGACCGGCAAGGCCTTCAAGGCCTTCGGCATCGACGAAACGGAGGACGAGGCGCGCTATCGGCACGCCGCCTGCCTGCTTGCCGATATCGGCTGGCGTGCGCATCCCGAATATCGCGGCAGGCAGTCGCTGAACATCATCGCGCATGCTTCTTTCATCGGTGTCGACCATCCTGGCCGCGCCTATCTCGCGCTCGCCAGCGCCTATCGCCATGATGGCATCTTCAATGATGGCATCGCGCCAGAGATCAAGGCACTAGCGCCACCGCGCCTGTTGGAGCGCGCCCGCGTGCTGGCGGCGATGATGCGTGTCGTCTATCTGCTGACCGCCGCGATGCCTGGCATCATGCCGAGACTGGAATGGGAAAGCCGTGCCAATGGCACCCTGGCGCTGGTATTGCCGTCCTCGCTTGCCGATCTCTACGGCGAGCGGCCGGCCGGGCGCCTGGCGCAACTGGCCAAGATCACCAACCGCCGGCTGGTGCTGTCGGTCGAAGGCGGCCCGAGCATGACGGTGAAGTAGGCAGGCCTCAGACGGACCCGCGTCCGTCAGCCGACCATGCTCCCGCACCGGCCATGGCCAGCGCCAGGAAACCGCCCGCAATAGCAATGTCCTTCATCAGCATCTGCTGGTGCAGGAAGGCGAGCGTCGCATCGCCGGCGCCTTGGCCGTAATGGCCGATGAACCCGGCCGCGACGCAGAAGGCCGCCAGCAGCAGTGCCACGATACGGGTCTGGAACCCGATGAGGATCAGCAATCCGGCGATCAACTCGAACAGGCCCGTGCCCCAGGCGGCGAGCGTTGGCAGCGGCAGGCCGAGGCCGGCGAAATAATTGATTGTGCCGGCGATGCTGCTGAGTGCCTGGAAGCCAGACGGCACGAACAGCACGGCAAACAGCAGCCGCGAAACCAGGAGCAATGCATTGCGGTTCATGGCTACTCCCTTGCCGGCGCCCCGGTCAGGGCCACACCGGCTACCGTCCACCTTACGCCTGCGGGACTGCGGCCGAAACCACCGCGGCGCTTGTTTGGACAACGAAAAAGCGGCGCGGAAAATTCCGCGCCGCCTGAATTCAGATCGTTGGGAGGATGGAATTTCAGCCGCGCTTGGCGTCGATCGAGTAGGCGCCGGCACCCATCACTGCAAGCAGGATGAAGCCGCCGGTGAGGCCAAGATTCTTCTCCAGCATCAGCATCTGGATCTGGTCCGAGAAGTTGAGATGCGCGATGGCGGTGGCGGCGAGCGTGAAGATGGCGAGCACGATCGCCACAATGCGGGTCTGAAAGCCGACCAGAATGGCGAGGCCGCCGAAGAATTCCAGCAGGCCCGAACCGATCGCGGCGACCGTCGGCAGCGGCAGGCCGATACCGCCGAACCATTGCGCGGTGGCGGAAATCGCCGCCAGCTTGGCGAAGCCCGAAAGGATGAACAGGATTGAGAGAAGGACGCGACCGGCCAGGATCGCGCCCGAGGCGTTGGATGCGGTACCGGTGCCGGCGACAGAAGTGTTGGTGGACATGGTGGCTCTCCGAATGGGTTGAATGCCAATCAAATAGACCATGCCAACTGTTCACCAAAGACGCCTGTGTGGCGACACATTGTTCACAGGTTGTACATTCTCGCGGCCCGGCAAGACGCGCAAAATTCGTGCCGGGCTGTGCGACGACGGGGTAAAATTCTCCCGCCGAAAAATACCTTACCCCGGATGCGTCATGTCCTCCGGTCGCACCAGCCGGTCATAATCGGCTTCGCTGACCAGGCCGGTGGCCAGCGCTTCCTCGCGCAGCGTGGTGCCGTTCTTGTGCGCGGTCTTGGCGATCTTGGCGGCGTTGTCGTAGCCGATGGTGGGCGCCAGCGCCGTCACCAGCATCAGCGAGCGGTCGAGCGCCGCCTTGATGTTGTCTTCCCGCGCCTCGATGCCGACCACGCAATTGTCGGTGAAGGAAACCGAAGCGTCGGCGAGCAACTGCACCGACTGCAGGAAGTTGTAGGCCATCAGCGGGTTGTAGACATTGAGCTCGAAATGGCCCTGGCTGCCGGCGAAGGTCAGCGCTGCATTGTTGCCGAACACCTGCACGCAGACCTGCGTCATCGCTTCGCACTGCGTCGGATTGACCTTGCCCGGCATGATGGAGGAGCCGGGCTCGTTCTCCGGCAGCGACAGCTCGCCAAGGCCCGAGCGCGGGCCCGAACCGAGGAAGCGGATGTCATTGGCGATCTTGAAGAGTGCCGCGGCGGCCGCATTGATGGCGCCGTGCGAGAACACCATGGAATCGTGGGCCGCCAGCGCCTCGAATTTGTTCGGCGCGGTGACGAAGGCGATGCCGGTGATGGCGGCGATCCGGTCCGCAACCCTTTCGGCGAAGCCGACCGGCGCGTTGAGGCCGGTGCCGACGGCGGTGCCGCCCTGCGCCAGTTCCTGCAGGCCGGGCAACGTCATCTCGATGCGCTTGATCGAGGAGGCGACCTGTGCCGCATAGCCGGAAAACTCCTGGCCGAGGGTGAGGGGGGTGGCATCCTGCGTGTGCGTGCGGCCGATCTTGATGATATGATTGAAGTCCCGGCTCTTGGCGGCGAGCGCCTTGTGCAGGTGGTGCAACGCGGGGATCAGGTGATGCACGATCTGCTCGGCACAGGCAATGTGCATGGCCGTCGGATAGGTGTCGTTCGACGACTGGCTCATATTGACGTGGTCGTTGGGATGCACCGGCTTCTTCGAGCCCATGGCGCCGCCCAGCATTTCGATCGCCCGGTTGGAGATCACTTCATTGGCGTTCATGTTGGACTGCGTGCCTGAGCCGGTCTGCCAGACCACCAGCGGGAAATGTTCGTTGAGCTTGCCGTCGATGACCTCTTGCGCGGCCTCGACGATCACCTTGCCGATCGTGGGATCGAGCCGCTTCAGGTCCATGTTGGCTTCCGCCGCGGCCCGCTTGACGATGCCGAGCGCGCGCACGATCGAAGCCGGCTGCTTTTCCCAACCGATCTTGAAATTGCCCAGGGAACGCTGCGCCTGCGCACCCCAATAACGGTCGGCGGCGACTTCGATAGGCCCGAACGTATCGGTTTCGGTTCTGGTCTTTGGCGTGCTCACAAGGTTTCTCCTTCTCGAAGTCGGCAACGGCGTATCGCGTTGCCCAAATGGCTTCAAGCAGAGATTGTGCGCGGTGAGGATGCAAATCGGTTGAAGAAGGTGCTCCGGTAATACGCTTCGCAGGCAGCCGAACCGTGGTTAGGCGCTAGGCTATCCCACGGTATGAACTTCGCCAGTTGCCAGCCCCTTGCCCCCCGCCACGTCAACGGGATAGCCAAGCAGCGAGCGCGAGGTCGGCGCCAGACGCAATGTCTCCGTTGGGCGCCTCAGATCCTGCCGGACGGCTTGCCAGAAGGCCTGCCAACCCGACGAGGCTGAAAGCACGGCCTCGTGACGTGCGTGCGCGTCCACGTTCTCAAAGCTCATGACGCTGACAAAAACGTTTTCACTTGCCCGTACCGGAAGCCGCGGAAAGCTGTTTTCGGCATGTTCGGTAACAAAGGCTGCGAGCAAAGGTGCTCCCGATGCTGTCAGTACCGGCGCCGCCTCGGCTTCGAAGCGGCCGATGAAACCGGCCTCGGCCCCCGGTCGCAGATGATGAATCCGGATGACAACAATGCCGGCCAGGCGCTTGTTTCGGAGGGGTTTTTCGCCAAAGGACGAGCCGGCCCGCTCCGCGCCCGAGAGGTCAAGGCCAGCGCCTGCCCAAGCCGGCTTCAGTAGCAGCACATCGTCGGAATCGATCATTGTCGCATTGGCTGCATCACGGTGCGCCGCCCAGATCGGTCCGCCGTAGAACGCGGTCAGCGCATCCTTGCGTGCGTCCATGCTGTCGAAACCGCGCAGCCAGACGAACATGTCCGGCCGGTCCAGATCGCGGAATTGGCCGATGACAGTCATCCCGCTCGCCTCCTGGCTCTCGACGAACTGCCGGTCGAAAAGGGCAATCAGCGTTTCACGCTGCCCGGGCTTCAATGTGTACTGCCGCAACTCGACGACAGGCGAGGCGAGCGCCGCCTCCGGCGTTATGTTCAGAGGCAGGTTCATCTGGCAGTCCTTATAAACAGGTTGATCATCCTGTTTATAAACAGACCGGTTGTCCTGTTTTGTCAACATGCTATTGTTGGCCAATGTCAGCAGAGACGACCAGTCGATCAGCGCCCCGGCCGCGAAAACGCGTCAACGACCCTGAGGGCATGCGCAGGAAAATGCTCGACGTGGCCGAGGAATCATTTCAGGTGCGCGGCTATCACGCTTCCAGCCTGGCCGACCTGATGGCGGCGGCGGGTGTCAGTGGCGGGGCTCTGCATCATCATTTCCCGACCAAGAAGGCGCTGGCGCTGGCGGTAATCGATGAGCGCGTCGCGGCGGCGGTCGAGGAGACATGGATCGCGCCGGTGCGGGCGGCGGCTTCGGCCCGCGATGGCGTGCGGGCTGTGTTCGAGGCCGTGGCGGCGGAACTGGAGCGGCAGGGTTTCGTGCGCGGCTGTCCGCTCAACAATCTCGCGCATGAACTGTCGCTCGCCAATCCCGATTTCCGCGCTGCCCTTGCCGGCATCTTTGCCGCGTGGCGTCAGGCGCTCGCCGATAAGATCAGGGCCGACCAGCAGGAGGGCAGGGAGCAAGGCACCGATCCTCAGCGTTTTGCGGCACTGGCCGTGGCCACCTATTCCGGCGCCATGTCGATGGCCAAGGCGATGCAGGACACCGCCGTGCTGCGCGACTGTCTGGCGGCCCTGGATAAAGCCTAGAACCTGGCTTCGAAGCCGGAATCCGGCATTGGGAAGGCTGATTCCGCAACGGTATTGCTACTCGGCCAGCGGCTTGATCGTCTCATAGCCGTTCATCGCGATGTCGATGGCCAAGGAAGTCGTGAAACTGGACGGGCAGACGCCGTTTGTGCTGAAATTCCGCCGATGATGAATCACCGGCAGCCAACATTGTTTTCACGACGCAGCTTTCTGGCGCAGGCCGCGGGTTTTGCCGTGGCGGTTTCACGTCCGGCGTTCAGCCAGACCGGGCAGCGCATCCAGCCCATCGACGCCACGTTCCTGTTCATCGCCGATGTCCATGCCTGCCGCATGGCGAACGGCTTGAGCCCCAACTGCCTGCAGGAAGGCAAGACCGACGCCGCACTGCTGCGCAATGTCGCGGCACTGAACGCCATCGCCGACAAGGATTGGCCGGCCGAGATCAACGGTGTCGCCACCGGCTTGCGTTCGGCAGGCAACCGGATCGGCATGCCGCTCGGCCTCGTCGTCGGCGGCGACATGACCGACGATGGCGGTGGCCAGATCACCCAGCCGAGCGAGGGCACGCAGCTTCTCCAATTCAGCCAGCGTTACCAGCAAGGCGTTGGCCCGGACCGCGTCCACATGCCGGTCTATGTCGGGCTCGGCAACCATGATCTCGACCAGAACGGCCCGCCGAACCATGTCGATTGGTACCGGCGCGAAATGCGCGACTATGTCGAGGTCAACCACCGCGCCGGAGTGTTTTTCAAGCCGCCCGTGCCGGCCACGAGCTATGATGTCGAGACCGACTGCTATTCATGGGATTGGGGCGGTCTGCATCTCGTCCAGACGCATCGTTTCGCCGGCGATACCGGCCACGGTGCTGACAGCAGCCTGCCATGGCTCAAGCAGGATCTGGCGACCTACGCGGCCGATGGCCGCCCCGTCATCCTGTTCCAGCACTATGGCTGGGATACTTTTTCGACGGAGCGTTGGGATCCTGCCAAGCGGACCTACGACGATGAGGGCGCCGGTGCGCCGCACTGGTGGGGCGATGCCGACAGGCAGGCGCTGGTGGCGATGCTGAAGGGGTACAATATCGTTGGAATCTTCCATGGCCACCAGCACGAAACGTCGCTGGTCTACCGCCGTGACGGGCTCGACCTGTTCAAGCCGAAGGCTGCCTTTATGGGCGGCTTCGCGCTGGCCAGGGTGACCAGCGACGGCATGGACCTGGTGTTGGGTGAGGCGCGCGATGATCATGGCGAGGTCGCCTTCACCAATGCTTTCAGCAAGGGTTGGAGCACATGAAAAAGGCGGCTTTGGCAGCCGCCTTTCCTGATGAACAGAATCAGGTCTGGCTGGGGGTCAGAGGGCCTTCCTAACCTTGTCCTTCAAGTCGCCATAGGTCTTCTGCACCTTGCCCGCGGCCTTGTCCGCCATGCCCTCGGCTTGGGTCCGCCTGTTGCCGGTCGCCTTGCCGGCAGCCTGTTTGACCGAGCCCTTGATCTGCTTGGCCATGCCCGCGACCTGATCCTTGTTCACCATTTTCCGCATCTCCTGGGAGTTCGAATTCGGAGGAATTCGTCCGCGCGGAACAAACGGGCCAGTGTCTGTTAAGTTCCAAGCATTGTCCCGCAAGCAAATGAGTGCGAGCAGCCGCTTCCGGCGGCAAAGCTGACCGGCTAGGTTGCCGAGACGCACGCGCCAAAGGTTTCCGGGACGGTCGTGCACATGGGGAAAAAAATGGCGGACTTCACGCTCTACATCGGCAACAAGTGCTTCTCCTCATGGTCGCTGCGGCCATGGCTGGCGATGAGGCATCTGGAGATTCCCTTCGAGGAAGGTCTTGTGCGGCTGCGCACGCCCGAAACTGCCGCCAACCTCGCCAAAGTGTCGCCGACCGGCCAGGTGCCGGTCCTGAATCACAAGGGCAGGGTCGTCTGGGAAACCCTTGCCATCCTTGAATATCTTGCCGACGTTTTTCCGGACAAGAACCTCTGGCCTGCCGATATTGGCGCTCGCGCTATGGCGCGCGCGGCGGCGACCGAGATGCATTCCGGTTTTCGCGAGGTCCGCTATGGCTGGCCGATGAATTTGCGGCGGCCGAAAGCGCACAAGCCGCTCGACGCCGAAGGCGAGGCGCAGCGAGCGCGCATTGAAGCGCTATGGCGCGAGTGCCGCGAGAAATACGGCAAGGGTGGCCCCTTCCTGTTCGGCCATTTCACTGCGGCCGACGCCATGTATGCGCCCGTTGTCACACGCTTCGACACTTATGGCGGCATGCTGGCGTCCGACACCAGGGCCTATGTCGATGCCGTGCTCGCGACGCCGGCGATGCGGCAATGGTACACGGAGGCGGCGAGGGAACCTTGGCCCGAGCCCGGGCCTGACGAATAGCGCCTGTCTGGGAAGCGGCCTTCCAGAAGGATCGGGCCAGCCTATCTAGGAGCGTTGGGCAGGGGCTTTTTGGAGATGTTGCAATGACCGTTTCTTCCAGGCTCGCCGACAAGGTCGCTCTCGTCACCGGCGCCTCATCGGGTATTGGTGAGGCAACAGCCACGGCGCTGGCCGCCGCTGGGGCAAAGGTGGCGGTCGCCGCCCGCCGTGCCGATCGGCTCGAAGCGCTGGCCGCACGCATCGAGAAGGCCGGCGGAGCGGCGTTGCGCATCGAGGCTGATGTCACCCGCAACGATGACATCACTGCTATGGTCGGAAAGGTGGTGGCCGAATGGGGCCGGCTCGATATCCTCGTCAACAATGCCGGAGTGATGTTGCTGTCGCCGGCCGCGGAGGCGACGCTCGAGGACTGGCGCCAGATGGTGGAACTCAACCTGCTGGCCCTGATGGGCGTGACCAAGGCAGCGCTACCGCATCTCCGGGCTGCCAAGGGTCATATCGTCAATGTCTCGTCGGTCGCCGGCCGCGTCGCCAATCCCGGCGCCAGCGGCTATGCAGCGACCAAATTCGGCGTCGTCGGTTTTTCGGAATCGCTGCGGCGTGAGGTCTATGCCGACAAGGTCCGCGTTACCGTCATCGAGCCCGGCCTGGTGCGCACCGAGCTCGGCGACCACATCACCAACGCCGCCTCGAAGGCGGGACTGGACCAGCGCCTCGCCACGATGGAGGCGCTGGCCGCCGAGGATGTCGCCGCCGCCATCCTCTATGCGGTCACTCAACCGGCACGCGTCAACGTCAACGAGATCGTCATCAGGCCGACCGACCAGGAGCGCTGAGCACTCTTTTGGAGCAAGATTGACGGAAGTCTCCAATCAGCATAATACGTAACCAAATGGATACGCATTATGCTGCAGACTGATCCTGACCGTTCCGTCTTTCGCGCCATTGCCGACCCGACGCGCCGTGCCATTCTCGACCGGTTGCGGCATGGGCCGGCGCCGGTCAACGAACTCGCCTCGGCCTTTTCGCAGAGCCGGCCGGCGATTTCCAAGCATCTGAGGGTTCTGCGCGAGCTGCGCGTCGTCTCCGAGCAGAAGCACGGCCGCGAGCGGCTCTACCGGTTGGAACCGGCTGAACTGAAGGACGTGGCCGATTGGATCTTGCCCTATCGCGATTTCTGGCAGGCAAGCCTCGGCAATCTGAAGTCTTATCTGGAGAATGAATGATGGCCAGCCACGACGGACCTCGCGCCATCGCCGATGTGTCGGCGGGCACAATTCTCGCCACCGTGACGATAGCCGCGCCTCCCGAGCGGGTGTTTCGCGCCCTGACGGCGGATGATCAGATTCCGCTCTGGTGGGGATCGGACGAGCTCTACCGGACAACGAGACATACGGCAGACGTGCGGCCGGGCGGCACGTGGCGATCGGAAGGCAAGGGCGCCGATGGCCAGGAATTTCATGTCCAGGGCGAATATCTCAAGGTCGAGCCGCCGCACCTTCTGGTCCTGACATGGAAGGCCCCGTGGGACGGCGACAACGTCACCACCGTGACCTACATGCTCGAAGCGATCGACACCGGAACGCGGCTGATTTTGCGTCATGAGGGGTTCGGCACTCGCGAGGGTGCTTGCCGCGATCACGGCCTCGGCTGGGAACGCGTGCTGGGTTGGCTGGCCGCCTTCCTCACGGATGGGGCCGGCGGCAAACCGCAGGGCGTGTTCCACTGCCGGCTGATCCCGCCACGGCCCGACTTTGCCTTCACCCTGACCGATGCGGAAAAGGCGCTGATGAAACAGCATTCGGATTATCTGCGCGGCAAGCTGGGCGAGGGCGGTGTCATCCTGTTCGGACCGGTCGCCGATCCTGTCGGCCCCTGGGGACTCGGCATCGTGCGCGCCGATGATGAGGCCGCCGTGCGGGAACTGACCGAGGCGGATCCGGCGGTTCGTTCCGGGTTGGGTTTTCGCTATGAAATCCTGCCGATGATGACCGCCGTGATGTAGGCCACGCGCGCCATACAAGAACGCCCCTCGTGCGTTTTATTGCGCGGGAGGCGTTCTTTTGCCGTCAACCTTCTTCGATTGCTCTCATGAATTGCTAACGGCATATCCAAAACGCCCGATCGGAACATCGGTTCCCTACGAACACAAGTTTTTCTTCAAGCGGCCGTGGCAAGTGGCCAGAGCGTTGCGGCGCAGCAGGGCGGGCATCATCTTTCCCGTGCAGGGCGATCGAATTCCAGGCCGCTGGCCGTCAGGGTGTGCTATGCGTATTTGTGGGCAGCCATGGCGGCGAGGCAGCACCCGACAAATTTGAACCAGACGCCGTATTGCTTTGTACGCAGCCATGGCCGAAAGACCGGCCTCGCCATTTTCGGCGCTCCGGACAGGAGAAGATTTTGACCGCCACTTTGCACAAACCGCGCAAGCCAGCCTTGCCGAACCACACGGACGCACGCTGATGGCCACCAAACGCGTGCCGCCAACGCCGATCGCTGCCAATGCGACCATCGCCGATATGGTCGAAGGGCTGGACAAGCCGGTCGAATATGTCCGGCGTGTGCTGGAAAAGCTCGAGCGCTGCAAGCGGGCCCATGGCGATGCGCAGGTGCGGATTGGCGTGCGTGGCCGTGCCGAGTGCCCGAACTACCTGATCGAATATGTCCGCGAAGATCCCAAGACACGGCAGCTGGTCACCTATCAGGACGCCGCTTACAGCGGCAGCACGCATCGCGAACTTGGGCCGCATCACATCGAGGCAACGGCGATCTGGTCGCCGGAGGAAATGAACATCACGGCGGTTTCGGCGCTGATCGGCCGCTTGCGCAATCCGCGCGCGCCATCGCGCTCCGGCAACGAGGACTGACATGGCCATAAAATTCTCCGCCAAGGACCAGCCGGCAGCGTCGGCCGTTGCAAAGCCGGCGAAGCCGGCCGCGGCGCCGAAGGCCGCGCCCGTTGAGGCAGCGACCGACCTGTTCAAGTCACCGGTCGAGACGCCACCGCGCAAGGCGGGCAGGAAAAAATAACGCCTTGCCGCAGGACGCCGATCGCAGCCTTGTCGTGCTTGCGCCGCGCGGCCTCGCGGCGCCCGCCTTCGACTGCCAGAGCTGTGGCGCTTGCTGTTCCTACTCGGCCGAATGGCCGCGCTTTTCCACCGAAGATGACGCGCAGCTCGACCGTATCCCGGCAAAATATGTCGCGACCAACGAATCCGGCATGCGTTGCGAGGGCGTGCGCTGCTCGGCCCTGACCGGCGAGGTGGGCAAGGCGACGGCTTGCGGCATTTACGACGTCCGCCCGGATGTCTGTCGCGCCTGCATGCCGGGCGACGACGACTGCCTGATGGCGCGCCGGGCGCACGGATTGCCGACGACGTCGTAGCCGCGTTCCGGCGGCTTGTGCTGATCTACCTTGCTGGCTAGGCTGCATCGGAGCAGGGCAGCGGAGGATCAATCGTGAGCATCGAATTCCTGTTGACGTCGCTGATCGTTGTGGCTTCGCCCGGTACCGGCGTTCTCTACACGCTGAGCGCCGGGCTTTCGCGCGGCGCGCGGGCCTCGGTCATTGCCGCCTTCGGCTGCACGCTCGGCATCATCCCGCACATGGCCGCCGCCATCACCGGTCTTGCAGCGCTGCTGCACACCAGCGCGATCGCCTTCGAGACGCTGAAATATCTCGGCGTCGCCTATCTGCTCTACATGGCCTGGAACACGCTGAAGGAGAAGGGAGGCCTCAGCGTCGATGAGAATGTCGCGCCGCGCTCGGCCGGCAAGGTGATTGCCACCGGTATCCTCGTCAACGTGCTCAACCCGAAACTGTCGATCTTCTTCTTTGCCTTCCTGCCGCAATTCGTCAGCGCTACAGAACCCAGTGCGCTGTCGAAGATGCTGGAACTCAGCTTTGTCTTCATGCTTTTGACCTTCGTGGTTTTTGTCGGCTACGGCATCTTTGCCGCTTCGATCCGCAGCCATGTCGTGTCGCGACCGATGGTGCTGACCTGGATGCGTCGCACCTTCGCCGGTGCCTTTGTGATGCTCGGCGCCAAGCTGGCGCTGGCGGACCGCTAGCGCCACACGGGAAGCGGTTCCGCTTCGTAGATCCCCTCCATGCACTGGCTCTTGCGCAACTCCGGACGAAAATCGCCATGGACTTTGCCGGGAATTGCGCGAGACGCTATCCCTTCACGTAGCCCATCGCCTCGACGATCCGCCCGTTTGCGACACGCATCAGGTTGACGCCGCGCAGCGAGTTGCCGTCGGCCATCCAGTAGCGCCAGCGGATCGTCGCGCGGTCGCCGGCCACGAACGTCTCCTCGAGATCGAAGCGTGTGCCGGGTCCGGTGGCGATCGCCGACCACAGCTCGACGCAGGCGGCCTTGCCGTCGCGGCGGGCGCCGTCCGGCGCCGGCGTGGTGTTCTCGATCACGCAGCCTTCGTCGACCAGCTCGCTCAGCGCCGATGGGTCATGACGCTGGAAGACGTCGTTGAAGCGCCGCATGATTTCCGTCGTCGCATCAGAGCGCGAGGCAGCGGCAGTGTCGATGATGTTTTCAGTAGTCATTTGATCTGCTCCTTCCGTTCAGCAACCCGTCGATGCGTCGCCCTGTACCTCCAGCCGATAGCTCCGCATTATCGTCTCCGAAATATGTAGACCGATTTACATATCATGTAGACCGATTGTCATATTTGAGGCAAGACCTATAATGCGCTCTCCTGACAGAGGTTGACATGGCGACTGACACACGCACCCGGATGATCGAGGCGACGGCCCTGCTTTTGCGGCGGCGTGGCTATCACGGGACCTCGCTGAACGACATTTTGAGTGCCAGTGCCGCGCCGCGCGGCTCGCTCTACTTCCATTTTCCGGGCGGGAAGGATCAACTGGTTATCGAGGTGACGCGGGCCAGTGTGGCCGAGGTGACCGAGCGGCTGGGCGCGGCCTTGGCGGCGGAAAAAGATCCGGCGGTTGCCGTCCACCACATCTACCAGTCTGTGGCCCGCATGCTGGAGGAGAATGAGTTTTCGCTCGGCTGTCCGATCGCGCCGATCGTGCTCGACGCGCCCAACGACGTGCCGGACCTGGCGGAAATCTGCCGCTCCGCCTTCGAGCAGTGGATTGGGCTGCTGCGGGAGGCGTTCCTGCGGGCAGGGGTGGCCGAGCGCCGCGCGCAGGTGCTGGCGCTGCTGGTCGAGTCGTCGCTGGAAGGCCTGATGGTGATTGCCCGCGCCACTCGCGACCGCACGCCGGTCATTACGGTAGCCGATGAGGTGGCTGCGCTAATCGAGCAGGCGGTGCTTGCAGGTAAAGTTGCCCAACGCGCCGACGCTGCCGTGTGACGCTGCTCTTCATTTGATCGGCTGCCGGCAACTGCTGGTTCCAAAGAAAAAGGGCGGCATCGCTGCCGCCCTTTGCAAATAGCTGATTGGCTGGATTAGAAGTCCATGCCGCCACTCAAGCCCGCTTGCGGGCTTGAGCAAAGTGAGTTGATGGGCGTACTTATGGACTTCTTAGAAGTCCATGCCGCCCATGCCGCCCATGCCGCCGCCAGGCATGCCGCCCGGCATACCGCCAGCCGACTCCTTCTTCGGAGCCTCGGCGATCATGGCTTCGGTGGTGACCAGCAGGCCGGCGACCGAGGCCGCGTCCTGCAGAGCCGTGCGCACGACCTTGACCGGGTCGACGATACCCATGGCGATCATGTCGCCATACTCGCCGGTCTGGGCGTTGTAGCCGAAGGTCGCACCCTTGTTCTCAAGGATCTTGCCGGCGACGATCGAGGCTTCCGCACCGGCGTTGGCCGCGATCTGGCGGGCCGGAGCCTGCAGCGCGCGACGCACGATGTTGATGCCGGCGGTCTGGTCGGAGTTGGCGCCGGTCGCCTTGATGTTGAGCGAGGCGCGCAGCAGCGCGACGCCGCCGCCGGGAACGATGCCTTCTTCGACGGCCGCGCGGGTCGCGTTGAGGGCATCATCGACGCGGTCCTTCTTTTCCTTGACTTCCACTTCGGTCGCACCGCCGACGCGGATCACCGCAACGCCGCCGGCGAGCTTGGCCAGGCGTTCCTGCAGCTTCTCCTTGTCGTAGTCCGAGGTGGTCTCCTCGATCTGCTGCTTGATCTGCGCGACGCGGCCCTGGATCTCCGGCTTCTTGCCGGCGCCGTCGACGATGGTGGTGTTCTCCTTGGAGATCGACACCTTCTTGGCGCGGCCGAGCATGTTGAGGCCGACATTCTCGAGCTTGATGCCGAGGTCTTCCGAGATGACCTGGCCACCGGTCAGGATGGCGATGTCTTCCAGCATGGCCTTGCGGCGGTCGCCGAAGCCCGGCGCCTTGACGGCGGCGATCTTCAGGCCGCCACGCAGCTTGTTGACGACCAGCGTGGCCAGAGCCTCGCCTTCGACGTCTTCCGAGATGATGAGCAGCGGCTTGGAGGTCTGCACGACAGCCTCGAGCACCGGCAGCATGGCCTGCAGGTTGGAGAGCTTCTTCTCATGCAGCAGGATGTAGGCGTCTTCCAGATCGGCGACCATCTTGTCGGCGTTGGTGACGAAGTAAGGCGAGAGATAGCCGCGGTCGAACTGCATGCCTTCGACGACTTCCAGTTCGGTATCGGCGGTCTTGGCTTCCTCGACCGTGATGACGCCCTCGTTGCCGACCTTCTGCATCGCTTCCGCGATCATCGAGCCGACCGAGGAGTCGCCATTGCCGGCGATGGTGCCGACCTGGGCAACCTCTTCCGAGGTCTTGATCTTCTTGGCGTTCTTGATCAGCGTGCCGACCACGTCGGCCACGGCGAGATCGATGCCGCGCTTCAGATCCATCGGGTTCATACCGGCGGCAACCGCCTTGTGGCCTTCCTGGACGATCGACTGAGCCAGAACGGTCGCGGTCGTGGTGCCGTCGCCGGCGATGTCGTTGGTCTTCGAAGCAACTTCGCGGACCATCTGCGCGCCCATGTTCTCGAACTTGTCCTCAAGCTCGATTTCCTTGGCGACGGTGACGCCGTCCTTGGTGATGCGCGGGGCGCCGAACGACTTGTCGATGACGACGTTGCGGCCCTTGGGGCCGAGCGTGACCTTCACCGCGTCGGCGAGGATGTTGACACCGCGCAGCATGCGCTCGCGGGCGTCACGGGAGAATTTTACGTCTTTGGCAGCCATGTTTAACTCCTGGCAGGGGCTCGCAGCGAGCCCGAAGATTCAAGATTCAGTTGACGGAAAGGCCGATAATCAGCCGATGATGCCCATGATGTCGGATTCCTTCATGATCAGAAGGTCTTCGCCATTGAGCTTGACTTCCGTGCCCGACCACTTGCCGAACAGGATGCGGTCGCCAGCCTTGACGTCCAGCGGAACGAGCTTGCCGCTTTCGTCGCGGGCGCCGGAGCCGACGGCGATGATCTCGCCTTCCTGCGGCTTTTCCTTCGCCGTATCCGGGATGATGATCCCGCCGGCGGTCTTGGATTCGGATTCGACCCGGCGAACGACCACGCGGTCATGAAGCGGGCGGAACTTCGACTTTGCCATTTTTTCTTCCTCGATGAGAACGGTGAGAAACAGTTCCTCCATCCGGCGAAGCCGGACAACAACAAAGTCCGGCGGCGCCGGACCTGTAGTTAGCACTCACCAATGGCGAGTGCTAACGTGGCGATGAGATAGGCTGCTGGCCTGCCAGAGTCAAGGCGCGCCGAGTGCCTCTTTCCATCATGATGGTGAACTCACCGAAGCTTGGCCGAACCGAGGACCAGAAGCGGGCAACGTTCCGCCGCGGCGACGTGAACTCGGCTTTGACTACGGAAAATTCGATTTTGTTCTGCATGAGGGCAGGGCCATCCTCCTTGATGCCAACAAAACTCCCGGCCGTCCCTAGAACCTCGTTAAGATGTTCACGGCCGGCGCCTCCGATCTGGCCGACGGCTTTGAAGGCCTTATTCGTCGGGCGAGATAGACCAGCGACCGGCCAGGATCGCCCTCACGCCGCTCCCGCCTGTTGACATCGGTTGCAGCAATTCATGGGCTTGCCTGCCGATACGGCCATCAGGCCAGGCGATTGCGTGTTCCTGCGGCCGACGCAGAGCGCGGCCGTGCTGCAGCAGTTCGGGCCGATCGCGGTGCTATCCGGCGGCAGGATTTGCGGATCGTTGGCCGGTGTTGCCGATGATGTGAACACGTCGGATGCTCAAGATAGTTGACTCAGTCAAGTAAATGATTGATCCTGTAAAGACAGGAGATGTCCATGACGGTTCACCATCAGCCCGGCAATGATGCGCCCAATGAGCGGATCGATGTCGTGCGGGCATTCAACCGCTTCTACACCCGCCAGATCGGGCTGCTCGACGAAGGGCTGCTGAAAAGCGCCTTCTCCCTGACCGAGGCGCGTGTGCTCTACGAGTTGGCGCATCGCGATGGCCTGACCGCGACCGACCTTGGACGCGATCTCGGCCTCGATGCCGGCTATGTCAGCCGTTTGCTGAAAAAGTTCGAACGCCTTCACCTCATCTCTAGAGCGACGCTGGTTTCGGACGCGAGGCAATCGTCGATTGCGTTGACGCAGGCGGGCAGGAATGCCTTCGCACCGCTGAACAAGGAATCGCACGATCAGGTCCGGGCCCTGCTCGATCGGCTGCCGGCATCGGAACAAGACCGGCTGGTCAAATCCATGCAGACGGTGCAGCGTCTACTCGCCGAAAATGCCGAGCCAACGATCCCCTATCTGTTGAGGCCGCTGCAGATCGGCGACATCGGCTGGATCACCCACCGGCAAGGGCTGCTCTATGCCCAGGACTATGGCTGGGACGAAACCTATGAGGCGCTGGTCGCCGAAATCCTCGTGGCGTTCGTGAAATCCTACGATCCGAAATGGGAGCGCAGCTGGATCGCCGAGCGGGAAGGCGAGGTCGTCGGCTCGGTCTTCGTCGTACGCAAGTCGGATCAGGTGGCCAAGCTGCGTTTGCTCTATGTCGAGCCTTCGGCGCGTGGCCTCGGCATCGGCAAGCGACTGGTGGAGGAAGTCATCGGCTTTGCCCGCGCCAGGGGATACAAGACCCTGACCTTGTGGACAAACGACATTCTCGCCGCTGCCCGGCATATCTATCAGGCCGCCGGCTTCAAACTGATCGAGGAAGAACCTCACCATTCCTTCGGCAAGGATCTGGTTGGTCAGAACTGGAATCTTGATTTGTGATCTTCCGCCAGAGCATGATGCCGAAAAGTGTGAAGCGGTTTTCAGACGACGTCATGCCCTATCTCTTTGATTAGAAGCGGATTCAGATTTCAGGTCGATTCGACCTGAAATCATCCGGCTTTCCGCGCTTGGCCAATTTGATCGAAATTGCGCACTCCGCGCAATTCGCTCGACAGATGGCTGACAGCCCCTCGCTTGACAGCGCCGCGCCTCATGCGTTATTGCGTTATGTTATTACATAAAGATGCGTGGTCGCGCGCGGCTTCGGCTCCGATCGTGGCGACTGAGAAATCCGTTGCGATGCAATCCGGGGAAAACTAGGGTGGAATGGTGATGGTCCCCGAGTCGAAAGGCGAGGGGTGAAAAGGGAACACGGTGAGATCCGCCTAGGATCGAGGCCGTGGCTGCCCCCGCAACTGTAAGCGGTGAGCGAGATCCGAAATGCCACTGGCCGGCGAGGCTGGGAAGGCAGGATTGCGCCGAGACCCGCGAGCCAGGAGACCTGCCATCACGGAGTTGACCGGACGGGGTGTGCCGGGAGGAGACGTGGACGTCGGTCTGACGACCGACCGCCAACATCCTTCCGTCGCCAATCGAGAAAGACGGAAAGTTGGGCGCCGCCATAGATCGCATTCACCGTATCATCGTGTGCACGCTTTGCCGCGACATCCCGACAGGGACCAGGTCGGGCGAAGCTTTGTGCACCGATTTGCGCTCGCGGTTGTCGACCCACGCCGAACTCGCGGTGGCGCAGGGTTTCACGGTCGAGGGGGTGGCGTGCATGGCAGGCTGTGCGCGGCCGCTGGCGGTGGCGTTCCAGGCCCCGGGCAAGGCCGCCTATCTCTTCGGCTCCATCGATCCCGAGGCCGACGCCGGCGATCTCGTGCGGTTTGCCAGGCTCTACGCCTCGCTCCCCGACGGCTGGTGCAATGCCGGACAACGTCCGCCGCGACTGGCCGGCAAGACGCTGGCCCGCATCCCGGTAGCGGGCGAGCCAGCAGGAGACAGCCGATGACGGTGCCGCTTCTCGAGGCGCGCGATCTCGGCGCGGTGGCGAATGGGCGGAATCTGGTCCACGCGGTCAGCCTGTCCATGGCCATCGGCGATCGCCTCGCCATTATCGGCCCCAACGGCGCCGGCAAGACCACGTTGCTGCGCATGTTGTCCGGCATGCTCAAGCCAAGTTCCGGAGAGGTGAAACTCGGCGGGCGCCGCCTCGACAGGATTTCGCCGGCCGAGCGGGCCCTTCACATCGCCGTCGTCGGCCAGACCGACCAGCCGGATCCGCGGCTGGCGGTGATCGACTATGTCGAGCTTGGCCGCGTCCCGCATGCCGGCTTGAAACGCAGGAGCGAGGAACGCGACATTGTCGTGGACGCGCTGCGCCGGACCGGTTTGCTGCCCCTGCTTAGCCGCACCATTGGCTCGCTGTCGGGCGGGGAACGCCAACGCGCCCAGCTTGCGCGCGCCATCGCCCAGGAACCGAAAGTATTGTTCCTCGACGAACCGACCAATCATCTCGACCCGCGCGCCCGCGCGGAACTGCTCGAACTCGTGGCTGGCTTCGGCATGACGGTGATCGCGGTGCTGCACGATCTGGCGCTGGTGGCACCCTTCGCCACCAGGGTCGCGGTGATGAACGAAGCCCGGCTGCATGCGCTGGCGGCGCCGCGCGAAGCGCTGACGCAACAGCTGATCCGCGAGATTTTCGGCGTCGACGTGTTTCGCCTGCGCCATCCCACCGAGGATCGCGAACTGACCGTGTTCGATGTTCCGAACCGTGCCGCGCCTTCCTGACCGAAACCAACTTTCATCCGACACAGTTCAACCAAGGAGCAAAAATCGTGAAACGCCTCGCCCTGTCGCTCGCCTTCTCGCTGCTGGCGTCGGCAGCCTTCGCCTTCCCGGTCACCGTCGACAGTTGCGGCAAGCCGCTGACCTTCGATGCGCCTCCCAAGCGCGCCGTCATCCACGATCTCAACATGGCAGAGATGGCCTTCGCGCTGAAGCTGCAGCCGTCGATCGTCGGCCTGACCGGCATCACCGGATGGTACAAGGTCGGGCCCGATTTCAAGGCCGAGAAGGGTTCGATCCCGGAACTGGCGCCGAAATACCCGACACTCGAAAACCTCGTCGCGGTCGAGCCTGATTTCTTCTTCGCCGGCTGGTACTATGGCATGAAGCCGGGCGGCGATGTGACGCCCGACACGCTCGCGCCGCACGGCATCAAGACGCTGGTGCTGACGGAAAGCTGCGTCCATCTCGACAAGAACCGGCCCGCCGCCTCGATGGACCTTTTCTACGGCGATGTCGAAAAACTGGGCAAGATCTTCGGCAAGGAGGCCGAGGCGGAGAAGCTCGTTGCCGGTTGGAAGGCGCAACTCGCCGACATTACCGCCAAGGTCGGCGCCCGCAATGGAACACGGGTGTTCCTCTATGATTCAGGCGAGGACAAGCCGTTCACCGCCGGAAAATTCGCCATCCCGAGTGCCATGATCACGGCGGCCGGCGGCGAAAACATCATGGCCGACATGGAGACGAGCTGGGGCAACACGGATTGGGAAACCGTGGCGTCGCGCAATCCGCAATTCCTTATCCTGCTCGACTACCAGGATGGTGGCGGCTACAAGAAGCTCCTCGACTTCCTCAAGGCCCATCCGGCGATGAAAGAGACGGACGCGGTCAAGAACGAGCGTTTCGTGGCCCTGCGTTATGCCGAGCTGACGCCCGGACCGGCAAACATCGACGCGATCGGCAAGATCGCCAGGGCGATGCATCCGGAAGCGTTCTGATGCATCTCGCCCTGAAGCACAAATCCGGCGCGCTCTCAGGGCATAAGGCATTCCCGCTGGCCATGGCGGCGGGCGCGGTGGCGACCGTCGCTCTCGTGCTGCTGTCGATCGCCTATGGTTCGACGCTGATACCGCTGACCGACGTCATTGCCGCACTTGGCCATGCCGTTGGGTTGAATGAACATCAGGTGTCTGGCCCGGTGGGCAAGATCGTCGTCGATCTGCGGCTGCCGCGCACGATCCTGGCGGTCTGTGTCGGCGCGGGCCTCGGCATGGTCGGCGCGTTGCTGCAGACGGTGACGCGTAACGATCTCGCCGATCCCTTCCTGTTCGGCCTGTCTTCGGGGGCCGCCGCGGGCGCGGTTTCCGTCATCACCGTCTTTGGTGACAGTTTCGGCATCTGGACCTTGCCGATCGCGGCCTTCACCGGCGGCATATTGGCAGCGGGCATCGTGCTGCTGCTGGTCGCGCGGGTAAGGGGGCAGGGCCCGGAACGTTTGATCCTTGCCGGGCTTGCCGTCTCCTTCATGTTCACGGCGTTGACCAACTACCTGGTCTTTGCCGGAGACCAGCGCGCGGCCCATTCGGTGCTGTTCTGGACGATGGGCGGGCTTGGGCTGGCGCGCTGGGACAATGTGTGGCTGGGTGCGTTGGGGGCCGGCACGATCGCGGCCTACGGGCTTTGGAACCATCGCAGGCTGGACGCCTTCCTGGCCGGCGAAAGTGCCGCCGAAAGCCTTGGCGTGCCCGTGGCAAGGATGCGCAGGGCGACATTCCTCGTCGCCGCCTTCTCGACGGCAATTCTGGTCTCGGTCGCCGGCGTCATCGGCTTTGTCGGATTGATGATCCCGCATTTGTCGCGGCCGCTGGCCGGCCCCTTGCATTTGCGTCTGATCGCAAGCTGCGCGCTGTTTGGGGCGGTGCTTTTGCTGGCAAGCGATCTTCTGGCCCGCACGCTTCTGCCGCCACAGGAATTGCCGATCGGCATTATCACCAGTTCGCTCGGCGCGTTCTTCGTCGTCACGATGGTCGTTCGAAATCGCCTGTGAGAACGTTCGGTTCTGCCCTTGTCAGGTTCCTTCCAAAAAGCTCACGACGCTTACTTCTTGCCAACCATGACCGTGTCGCATGGCTGTCCTGCACATTTGCCGGCTTCCGTTGCGATTTGGCACCTTGAATAGTAAGCACGCTTATTATAAGTATCGCTCATGGTTTCTGATGGCATCGATAGATTGGGATTTTTAATCCACGACGTACAGCGTCTGCTGCGCAAGCGCTTCGAGATGCGCGCCAGCGGGCTTGGCCTGTCGTCGGCGCAGTGGCGCCTTATGGTGCGTGTCGCCAAGGAGGCGGGGGTCTCGCAGGCCCGGCTCGCGGAATTGCTCGAAATCGAGCCCATCAGCGTCTCGCGCCTTGTCGACCGGATGGAGGAGGGCGGGTGGATCGAACGCCGCGCCGACGCCGCCGACCGCCGAGTGCGGATGATTTTTCCGACCGCCAAGGCGAGCGCGGCCTATGCCGAGGTCAAGAGCCTCGCCGGCGAGGTCTATGAGGAATCGCTTGTCGGCGTTTCGCCGGAGGACCGTCGCATCCTGATCAGGTCGCTCGATGCGATGGCGCAAAATCTCGCGGATGGCGATTCATCGTCGGACGAAAAGGTCAAGAATACAGAAGGCGCAGCAGCATGAACGCGGTAGCCAAGATAGGCGAGAGCGCCCCCAAGGTGGAGATGGATGCACCGGCCCAGCCGGCTGCTGCTCCTGTTGCCGTCGCTCCTCCCGTGCAGCCAGTGCCAGCGCCGAAGAAGCGCCGCATGGGCCGTTTTTTTCTGATGTTCGCCTTGCCGGCGGCCCTGGTCATCGGCGGCGGCTATGTCTGGGTGACCGGCGGACGCTATCAGGAGACGGAGAACGCCAACCTGCAGCAGGCCAAGGTGTCGATCGCCTCGGACACTGCGGGACGCATCGTTCAGGTCGCCATATCGGACAATCAGATGGTTAAGCAGGGCGATCTCCTGTTCGCCATCGATCCCGAGCCTTACCGGATCGCGCTTGCCCAGGCCGACGCGGCTGTTGCTGCCGCGCGCCTCAATGTCGAGCAGCTGCGCGCCGCTTACAGCCAGGCAATGGCGCAGGAGAAGTCCGCCAGCAGCGAGGTCGACTACGCCCAGTCGCAGTATGGCCGTGCCGCCGATCTTGCCCAGAAGGGCATCAACGCCAAGTCTTCACTCGACCAGGCCAGGAACGATCTCGACAAGGCAAAGCAGCAGCTTGCCGTTGCCCAGCAGGGCATCATCAGCGCCAAGGCCGCCCTCGGCGGCAACCCCGACATCGAAACCGACAAGCATCCGACCGTGATGTCGGCGCTCGCCGCCCGCGACAAGGCCGCATACGACCTGGCGCAGACCACGGTGAAGGCGCCCGCCGATGGCGTCATCTCCCAGGCTTCGTCCTTCAAGGTCGGCCAGTTTGTCGGCTCCGGCACGCCGTTGTTTTCTCTGGTCGAGACCGGCGACACCTGGATCGATGCCAATTTCAAGGAAACCCAGCTCACCAACATGAAGCCGGGCCAGAAGGCCGAGATCGTCGTCGACACCTATCCGGGCAGGACCTTCGAGGCGACCGTCAAGGCGATCGGTGCTGGAACCGGTGCGGAATTCTCGCTGCTGCCCGCGCAAAATGCCACCGGCAACTGGGTCAAGGTCACGCAGCGCATCCCGGTGCGGCTGGAACTGACCGATCCCGACGCCAAGATGGCTCTGCGTACCGGCATGAGCGTCTCCGTCACGGTCGATACCGGGGTTGCCCGCGGTTTTCCGGCCATATTCGGTCACGCAACGGCTGGCGAGCACGCGCAGTAAGTCGGCGGAAGCCCGCGAGGACCAGGCGGGTGGAAGCGAATAGCAGGATTGGTCTGATGGGAGGAGCGGGAAGGATCAGTGCCTGGTTCGAGCCGCGTCGTGGTTTGGCCGACACCTGAAATCTTCGACACCGCCCCGTCGGTCCTCATGTTTCCGGGCGGCAGGCATCCGCTCACTCGAGACTTTCGGTCGATGTAACCCCCACATCGATAATCGCGTCCCACCGCGATGAAGGTCTCTCAGGGAAGGCCTTGCCGCCCGGAAACCCTGTGTACACGTTTTTGTTACCTGCTGGAAGTTGCGCGCATGAGCACGCCCGAACCCCTCAAAGAAGTGCCGCATCGCGGCCTGATCACGGTCGCGCTCATGCTGGCGACGATCATGCAGGCGCTCGACACGACCATCGCCAATGTCGCGCTGCCGACGATGACCGGCGATCTCGGCGCCTCCCCGGACAACATAAACTGGGTGCTGACCTCCTATATCGTGGCCGCCGCCATCATGACGCCGGTCACCGGCTGGCTCGCCGATCGCTTCGGCCGCAAGGAATTGTTCCTGACGGCGGTGGTCGGCTTCACCATCTTCTCCATGCTGTGCGGCCTGGCGTGGAGCCTGGAAACCATGGTGCTTTTCCGGCTGATGCAAGGGGTGTTCGGCGCCGCGATCGTGCCGCTGTCGCAGACCTTCCTGCTCGACATCAATCCCAAGGAACGTCACGGCCAGGCAATGGCCATCTGGGGCGCCGGCATCATGCTGGGGCCGATCCTTGGTCCGACGCTGGGCGGCTGGCTGACCGAGAACTTCAACTGGCGCTGGGTGTTCTTCATCAACCTGCCGGTCGGCATCGTCGCCTTCCTTGGCATGGCCGCCTATTTGCCGGTCGTTGCCCGGCGCGTGCGCAGCTTCGATTTCTTCGGCTTTGCCATGATATCGCTCGGCGTCGGCGCGCTGCAGCTGCTGCTCGACCGCGGTGGCGAGGTCGACTGGTTTTCCTCGGTCGAGATCTGGATCGAGCTGGGGCTTTCGATCACCGGCTTCTGGGTGTTCATCATTCACACGGTCACATCGGAACATCCCTTCATCGATCCGAAGATTTTCCTCGACCGCAATTTCGTGACCGGGCTGGCGTTCATCTTCGTCATGGGTGTGCTGATTTTAGCTTCCATGTCGCTGCTGCCGCCGATGCTGTCCACCATCTTCGGCTATCCGACCGTCACCATCGGCATCGTCATGGGACCACGCGGCGTCGGCACGATGATTTCGATGCTCGCCGTTGGACGGATCATGGGCAAGATCGACGCCAGAATTCTCGTCGTCATCGGTTTTCTCCTGACCGCCCAGTCGCTCTACACCATGGCCAGCTTCACGCCGCAGATGGACAACTGGCTGATCATCAGCTCCGGGGTGATCCAGGGCCTGGGCATGGGAATGGTATTCGTGCCGCTGTCGACGGTTGCCTTCGCCACGCTCGACGCACGCTACCGCACCGACGCAACCTCGTTGTTCAGCCTGGTGCGCAATCTTGGCTCGTCGATCGGCGTCTCGGTCGTGACCGTGCTGCTGGTGCGCAACACGCAGGTCAATCACGCCGAACTTTCCGCCTTCATCAGCCCGTTCAACCCCAATCTCTGGGCAGTCTCGCCGGCTGCGGCGGGTGGCGATCCAATGGCGCTGTCGGAGGTGGACCGCATGGTCAATCTCCAGGCCATGATGATCTCCTACGTCAACGACTTCAAAATATTGATGGTGATGACGCTGCTCGCCATCCCGTTTGTCTTCCTGCTGCGCAAGCCGACGGCCGGTCCGGCCGGCGGCGCGCCTGCAGCGCATATGGACTAGGCCCGGCGGCAGGCGGACCGACACTTTCCGGTATTCGATCCCGGGCGGTTCGAAACGCCAGCACTGACGAGAAGAAGGCGCTCGCCGTCGAAGTCGATCGCATCTGCCGCGACACTGGGTTCTGGCTGTAACCAACCACGGAATTCCACAGGCGGTGATCGACGCGGCGTGGTCAAAGGCACGAAGCGCCGAAATACGAGCCGGTGCGCTCCGGTCCCTACCTGATGGGGAAATTCAAGGCGACGACCAAAATAGGGGCCTACCTGCCGAGAACCAGCGCCCAATAGCGCAGATTAGGATCACGTCCGTCCCGGACATAGGCAAGCCCGAAGCGGCTGAAATCCGGGTCGAGCATGTTGCGCCGGTGGCCCTGCGAATGCATCCAAATGTCGAACAGTTTTTGCTGGTCGAAGCGGCCCTCGGCGATGTTCTCGGCCGCGGCACCTCGCACTCCGTTGTCCTTCATGCGCGAAGCGAAATCCTTGCCCCAATCTGTGGTATGGCTCATGCGCTCCCGTGACGCCATGTAGCCGGCCTGCTGGAGTGCTGCTTGTTCCAGCTGTGCATCGGGAACCAGTGGCCCCAGTCCCGCGGTCGCGCGCAAGCTCGCCAGCGTGCCGGTGGCGGAGGAGGAGACCCCCGCCCCTTGACCGGTCGGCACAGAAACGGTGCCGCAGGCGGCCAGCCCGGCCAAGGCCACGAGGCCGGCTGCCTTGAGCCACATGCGCCTGTTCAGGCCTGCTTGACGGATTTCGATTTTTTCAGCGGTCATGCTTGCCTGACATAGTCGCGATCATGGCTTTTACCGGGCTGGGCAATGAAAATCGCGTGAGGAGAGGCGAAATGCCGTCCATGCGGCGACAATCCCGGGAAGATCGGCTATGATGCCGGCGTTCTTGAAGTGGCAGCTACGGGCGGCCACCCTAGGCGGTGATCGCCCCCGAGAAAAACGGAGGAAGGTTATGGCCGGCTTTCATGTCATGGCGGACGCGCGCGGAATGCATGTGCAGCCCACGGTGCGCCACATCACGACCTCCGACCTCTGGGACGCGCTGCGGCTCGGCGCAGAAGATTTCTGGGCAAAACCATCCCACTACGTGTTCCTGTGCCTGATTTACCCGATCGTCGGCCTGATCCTCACCCGGTGGTCGTCGGGCTCCAATGCCATCCAGCTCGTCTATCCCTTGATGTCGGGCTTTGCGCTGGTCGGCCCGTTCGCCGCCATCGGGCTCTACGAGATCAGCCGCCGCCGCGAGCTCGGCATGAACACCAGCTGGCGGCATGCCCTCGATGTCCGTCGCTCCCCGGCGCTGCCCTCGATCGCCGCCATCGGCATCATGCTGTTCGCCCTGTTCGTTTTGTGGCTGTTCACGGCACAGTCGATCTACACCAGCCAGTTTGGTGACCAGCCACCAGCTTCCGTCGGCGCCTTCCTGCGTGACGTTCTGACGACCAGGAAGGGCTGGACGTTGATCATCGCCGGCAATGCCGTGGGGTTTGTCTTCGCCGTGGTCGTGCTGGCCACCACCGTGATCGCCTTCCCACTGTTGCTCGACCGTGATGTCGGCGCCGTCTCGGCAATCGAGACATCGGCCCGCGCGGTGATGGCGAACCCGCTGCAGATGGCGCTGTGGGGCCTGACGGTCGCCGTGCTGCTGGTGATCGGTTCTATCCCGCTGTTTGCCGGGCTGGCCGTCGTCATGCCGATCCTGGGCCATGCTACCTGGCATCTGTACCGCAAGGTGGTCGAGCCGGCGCAGATCCGGCCGATCCGTCGGCCAATGTAGGACGCCTTCAGCGTTGCGCGTCGGTCGCCATCTTCAGCGCCAGCGCCGTCAGCACGGTTCCCATCATCCAGCGCTGAATCACCAGCCATAATGGCCGTCCAGCCAGGAAGGCGGCGATCGAGCCAGCGGTGACCGCAATGATGGCATTGACGCTGAGGCTGATCGATATCTGCGTCGCGCCGAGCACCAGAAGCTGCGACAGGACATGACCCTTGCCGGGGTTGATGAACTGCGGCAGCAGCGACAGGTAAAGGACGGCCACCTTGGGGTTGAGCAGATTGGTCATCAATCCCATGGCGAAGAGCTTGCGTGGCCTGTCCTTCGGCAGTTCGCGCACCTGGAATGGCGAGCGTCCGCCGGGCTTCACGGCCTGCCAGGCCAACCACAAGAGATAGAGCACGCCGGCAAAGCGCAGGGCGTCGTAGGCATAGGGCACGGCAAGCAGCAGCACCGTGATGCCGAACGCGGCCGACAGCACATAGAACAGAAAGCCGACAGCGACCCCGCCAAGCGAGATCAGCCCTGCTTTTGGCCCTTGCGACAGCGAGCGCGAGATCAGGTAAATCATGTTCGGGCCTGGCGTCAGCACCATGCCGAGGCAGACCAGCGCGAAGGCGAGGTGATTGGCGGTTTCGGGCATTGTTCGTCCCCAGCGGGCCGCGCTGGATGCGCGATTTTTCCGAGCGATATGTGCCTGTCACGGCAGGCGCACGCAAGAGCACGCAAGAGCTTGACGGCGACAGACGTTGCGCCAAAAAGGCCGTGTGGCTTAGAAGCGCGAATCCGACGAGCAGGACTTCAGCGCATCGATCGCCTCCTTGTCGGCCGCGTTCAACGTTGACCGTTCGAGTCCAGAATCAAGCCTCCCCTTCAAGGCTCGTTAACCAAACATCGCCCGGGTCGCGGATTTTGCCGTCAATCGAAGGCGCCGGGCGGACAGGCGGCGGTTCGCGTCGATCTCCAGGCGAAAGCTGGTGACAGCATGGGCCGGTTCGGATAATTCGGACCGGCTGCGGCGAACCGTCGGACTTGGCACTTGCAACAATTACATTGAAGGAAACGGCATGGCGGATTCGCCTGAGATCGTCGGCTCGCTCGAAGATGCGTCGAAAGCCTATTCGGCGATTCTCTGCGATGTCTGGGGCGTCGTTCACAACGGCGAATGGCATTTTCCGGCAGCCGCCGCCGCGTTGGCGAGGGCGAGGGCGGCCGGTATTCCGGTTGTCCTGATCACCAACTCGCCCCGCCGCAGCGCCGATGTCGTGGCTCAGATGAGCGTGATCGGCGTTCCCCCGTCGGCCTACGACCGTGTGGTGACGTCGGGCGACGTGACCCGCGACCTGATCGCGGAGGGCCCACGCAAAGTCTTCCACATCGGCGCCGACCGCGATTTGACCCTCTATGATGGCTTGGAGGTCGAGCTCGTCGAGGAATTCGAGGCCGCCGGCGTCGTGTGCACCGGGCTGTTCGACGACGAGGTCGAAAAGCCCGAGGACTATGCGGAACTGTTGCGGCGATTGCGCGCCAGGAACCTGCCGTTCATCTGCGCCAACCCCGATATCATGGTGGAGCGCGGCGAACGGATCATCTGGTGCGCCGGCGCCCTGGCACGCGACTATGCCCAACTCGGCGGTCGCACGTTGATCGCCGGGAAGCCCTACGCGCCGATCTATGAAGTCGCGATGAAGGAGGTGGCCGAGGTTCTCGGACGGCCAGTCGAGCGTTCGCAGGTGTTGGCCATCGGCGATGGCATCATGACCGACATCAAGGGCGCGGCCGACAATGGCTTCGACGTTCTCTATGTCTCTGGCGGCATTCACGCCCGCGACTATGGCGACGCCTTGCGGCCGGATCCGGCAAAACTCGGGCTCTTCCTGGAACGGCACGGCTATCGTCCGGTGTCCGTCATAGCCAGACTGCAGTAGGTGACAATGGTGGCTTTCCAGCATCTTTCAGCAACCGCGCCGCTGCCCGCCGATCTGCGTGGTGGTGTCGTCGCGATCGGCAATTTCGACGGCGTCCACCGCGGCCATCAGGCGGTGCTCGAACGGGCGTTGGCCGAGGCCACGCGGCGTGGCGTGCCGGCCTTGGTGCTGACTTTCGAGCCGCATCCCCGAAAGGTTTTCAGGCCGGACATGCCGCTGTTCGTGCTGACGCCGCCGCCAATGAAAGCGCGCCTCCTGTCGTTGCTGGGCTTTGCCGCGCTCGTCGAGCAGCCCTTCACGCGGGATTTCGCTTCGCTGTCAGCGGAAGCTTTCATCACCGATGTCTTGGAGAGGACGCTCGGCATCACTCATGCCGTGACCGGCTTCGATTTCCATTTCGGCAAGGACCGGCAGGGCGGGCCGGCCTATCTCATGGTGGCCGGCGAGCGCCATGGTTTCGGCGTCACGCTTGTCGACGCCTTTCGAGACGAGGGTGCCGAGGTGATTTCGTCAAGCCGAATCCGGGGCTTGCTGTGCGATGGCGAGATAGCCGAAGCCGCCAGTCTGCTCGGCTATCGCTTCACGGTGGAAAGCGAGATCGTGGGCGGCCAACAGCTCGGGCGAACGCTAGGCTTTCCGACCGCGAATATGAGGCTTGCCACGGAGGCCACTCTCAAGGAAGGAATCTATGCCGTCCGCTTTCGCCGCGCTGACGGCACGCTGCACGATGGTGTCGCGAGCTTCGGCCGCCGCCCGACCGTCGACGATAATGGCGCACCGCTTCTGGAAACCTTCGTCTTCGATTTTTCCGGCGATCTCTATGGCGAGACCTGCCAGGTGTCGTTCTTCGGCTTCCTGCGCAGCGAGATCAAGTTCGACGGGCTGGATGCACTGGTCGTACAGATGAGGCGGGACGAAGCCGAGGCTCGCGCGCTGCTTGCCGGCGTCAAGCCGCTGTCCAGTCTGGACGCGGCAGTGGCGTTTTAAGGCATGATCCCGAAACCCGGTGCCGGCTTTCGGCCGGGATCACCGTCTTTCGGCATCGGGCTTCGCTTGAAGGACTGCGCAGACGAGACCTTACTTTTTCAGCGCAAGGCCGACCGCGATGAAGGTCCAGCCCTGGAAGATCAGGTCGATCGCCAGGAACATGCCGAGCACCCACAGGCTGTTGACCGGCCAGCCCATGGCGATGATCAGGCCCGCAAGCACGCTGATGACACCGGCCGCGACGATCCAGCCCCAGCCGCTTTCCGGGCGGTGGCTGTAGCCGACCCAGGCGCGCAGCGCGCCGGAAGCGACAAGCGCAACGGCCAGCAGGAAGGTCAGCACCGCAGAGGCCAGCAACGGGTTGTCGAAAGCGAAAAATCCGGCCACCGCATAAAGCAGTCCGCTGAGCAGCCAGTAGAAGAAGCGGCCCCAGGTCTTCACACCGAAGGCATGCATGATCTCGATGATGCCGGCCACCAGCATCAGCCATCCCACGACATAGACGGAAGCCACCGTGGCGATGAACAGATTGCCGAAGGCGATGCCGCCGAGGATCAGCAGCACCACGCCCAGACCGATAAACCATCCCCATTTGTCTCGCGTCTGGCCGATTGCGTTCTTCAGTGTATCGCCGTGCAAAGTCATGTCGCCACCTCCGTTGAGGTCTGCCAGTATGCGACGAAGTTAGCTTCGGTGCCAGTCCACCGCCAACCGGTGGCGGCCGATGGTGCAGGGCAATGCGGGCCGGATGTCTCGCCCTTAAATCAAATTTTACCAAAGCCTCGTCAAAGCTGTCGCCGCAGGATAGTTGTATCGTGTAGTGGAGTGGTCATGAGTCCGGTCGGGAAGATTTCGGTAGCTTTGGCCACCATCATGCTGGCGACGTCAGGCGCGGCCGAGGCCGGCGACGGCGCTTTTGGCTGGCTGTCCGGCGACTGGTATCTCACGGTCGGCGCCACGGGCCTGGTCGCGCCGAATTTCGAGGGCGGCAAGAAATACATGCTCAGCGCCCAGCCCATCATCTCCTTGGGCAAGGCGGGTCCCGCGGTACGCTTCACGTCGCGTAACGACAACATTTCGCTGGCGCTTATCGATGATGGCGGCGTTCGCGCCGGCCTGACCGGCAAATTCCTGTTCTCACGCGATGACAGCGATGCCGACGAGCTCAAAGGCCTCGATCCGGTCCGCTGGGGCGGCGAAGTCGGCGGCTTCTTCGAATTTTATCCGACGGACTGGATGCGCGCGCGCGCCGAACTGCGGCATGGCATCCGTGCTCACAACGGCTTTGTCGCCGATATCGCAGCCGACGCCTTCTACGATGTGACGCCAACGGTCAGGATTTCGGGCGGGCCGCGGGTGTCCTTTGCCTCGGCCAAATATTTCGACGCCTATTACGGCGTCGACGCGCAGGAAGCCGTGGCCTCGGGCCTGAGCCAATATAATCCTGGCGGCGGCCTTAAATCCGTCGGCCTCGGTGGCGCGGTGACCTGGAAGGTGACCGATCCGATGACGGCCAGCCTGTTCGGCGAATATTCGCGCTTGAAAGGTCCGGCGGCCGATTCCAGCCTGGTCAGGGAGCGCGGCGACCGCAACCAGTTCATGGTCGGCGTGTCGACGACCTATCGCTTCGACTTCAAGATGTAAGCGAATCGAACGAGACGCTTTATTCCTGCGCCTATCTCCGCTAAAAGCCGACCAATGACGAGCTTTTCGCGCCTTCACGCGCCGATGATACGAATTACCAGCCCGGTGTTCCTGGCGGCCTGAAGGCTGTCGGAGCCGCCGGGAATCTTGCGCGCGACCCGTCGCGCTTTTCCAGATCATCAAGGCATGTCGCCCAAAAGTGGCCCCGGTTTGGGAAAACGACAGGCGCGGAAGTAAAATCAACGCCGCAGGCCGCATGGCCCGGCACGCACATGGCAGACCAATGACCGACGAAACACTGGACACCCCGACGATCGACTATTCCAAAACGCTTTACCTGCCGCAGACGGATTTCCCGATGCGCGCCGGCTTACCCGAGAAGGAGCCGGTGCTGGTCAAGCGCTGGCAGGATATGGACCTCTACCGCAAGCTGCGCGACAGTTCTGCCGGCCGCGAGAAGTACGTGCTGCATGACGGCCCGCCCTACGCCAACGGCAACATCCATATCGGCCACGCGCTGAACAAGATCCTCAAGGACGTCGTCACCCGCTCGTTCCAGATGCGCGGCTACGACTCGAACTACGTGCCGGGCTGGGACTGCCACGGCCTGCCGATCGAATGGAAGATCGAGGAGCAGTATCGCGCCAAGGGCAAGAACAAGGACGAGGTGCCGATCAACGAGTTCCGCAAGGAATGCCGGGATTTCGCCGCGCACTGGATCAATGTTCAGGGTGCGGAATTCCAGCGGCTCGGCGTCGTCGGTGATTTCAAGAACCCCTATACGACCATGGCTTTCCACGCCGAGGCGCGCATCGCCGGCGAGCTGCTGAAATTCGCCATGTCGGGTCAGCTCTATCGCGGCTCCAAGCCGGTGATGTGGAGCGTTGTCGAGCGCACGGCACTTGCCGAGGCGGAGATCGAATACCAGGACTATGAGTCCGACACGATCTGGGTGAAATTTCCGGTGGCCAATCTTGTCGTCGCCAGCGTCGTCGACGGCCAGCCGGCCGAATTCGATCCCGACCTGAGCGGGCGGTCGCTGGACCTGCTGGATGCCCATGTCGTCATCTGGACGACGACACCATGGACCATCCCGGGCAATCGTGCCGTCAGCTATTCGCCGCGCGTCGCCTACGGCCTCTACGAAGTGACGGCCGCCGAAAACGCCTTTGGCCCGCAGCCGGGCGAGAAGCTGATCTTTGCCGATGCGCTGGCCGAGGAAAGTCAGGCCAAGGCCAAGATCACCCTGAATCGCCTTCATGGCGTTTCGGCCGAACAGCTTGGAAGTCTTGTGCTTTCGCATCCCTTCAAGGGTCTCGGCGGCGGCTACGAATTCCAGGTGCCGCTGGTTGCCGGCGATCATGTCACCGACGATGCCGGCACCGGCTTCGTGCACACGGCGCCCGGCCACGGACGTGAGGATTTTGACGCCTGGATGGATGCGGCGCCGGACCTTCGCCAGCGCGGTATCGACACGGTCATCCCCTTCACGGTCGACGATGCCGGCTTCTTCACCAAGGACGCGCCGGGGTTCGGCCCCGACCGCGAGGGCGGGCCCGCGCGCGTCATTGATGACAATGGCAAGAAGGGCAACGCCAACCAGGCGGTCATCGACGAGCTGATCAAGCGCAACGCGCTGTTTGCGCGCGGCCGCCTGAAGCACAGCTATCCGCATTCCTGGCGCTCGAAAAAGCCGGTGATCTTCCGCAACACGCCGCAATGGTTCGTCTACATGGACAAGGATCTCGGCGACGGCACAACGCTGCGCAGCCGCGCGCTGAAGGCCATCGACGACACCCGCTTCGTGCCGCCCGCCGGCCAGAACCGCATCCGCGCCATGGTCGAGGAACGCCCGGATTGGGTGCTCTCGCGCCAGCGTGCCTGGGGCGTTCCGATCGCCGTCTTCGCCGACGCGGACGGCAATGTGCTCAGGGATGACGCCGTCAACCAGCGCATCATGGATGCCTTCGAGAACGAGGGCGCCGACGCCTGGTTCGCCGCCGGCGCCAAGGAGCGTTTCCTCGGCAATCACGACGCCTCCAAATGGAAGCAGGTGATGGACATCCTCGACGTCTGGTTCGATTCGGGCTCGACGCACGTCTTCACGCTGGAGGACCGTCCTGATCTCAAATGGCCTGCCGACGTCTATCTCGAAGGCTCCGACCAGCATCGCGGCTGGTTCCACTCCTCGCTGCTCGAAAGCTGCGGCACAAGGGGCAGGGCGCCTTACGACACTGTCGTCACCCATGGCTTCACCATGGACGAGGACGGCCGCAAGATGTCGAAATCGCTCGGCAACACCGTCGTGCCGCAGGACGTCATCAAGCAGTCCGGCGCCGACATCCTGCGGCTCTGGGTGGTGACTACGGATTATTGGGAAGACCAGCGGCTCGGCAAGAACGTGCTGCAGACCAACATCGACGCCTACCGCAAGCTGCGCAACACCATTCGCTGGATGCTGGGCACGCTCGCCCATGACGATGGCGAGACCGTGCCGCTGGAAGAGATGCCGGAGCTGGAACGGCTGATGCTGCATCGGCTGTCCGAGCTCGACGAGGTGGTGCGTCAGGGCTACGACGCCTTCGAGTTCAAGCGTATCACCCGCGCGCTGCTCGATTTTATGGTGGTCGAACTGTCGGCCTTCTATTTCGACATCCGCAAGGACGCGCTCTACTGCGAGGCGCCGTCGAGCGTGAAGCGCCAGGCCTCGGTGCAGGTGGTGCGTCATCTCTTCGATTGCCTGGTGAAATGGCTGGCGCCGATGCTGCCCTTCACCATGGAAGAGGCCTGGCTCGACCGTCATCCCGATGCGGTGTCGGTGCATCTCGACCAGTTCCCGGAGGTTCCGGCGGATTGGAAGAATGAGGCGCTGGCGGAGAAATGGCGCAAGGTGCGGCAAGTGCGCCGCGTCGTCACCGGAGCGCTCGAGATCGCGCGTGCCCGGAAGGTGATCGGCTCCTCGCTTGAGGCCGTGCCTGTCGTGACGATCAATGACGCTGGGCTCGAGACGGCGATATCGGACATCGATATGGCCGAGATGGCGATCACCAGTGATCTCGTGATTGCCCATGGCCAAGCGCCGGAAGGCGCTTTCACGCTCGACGACGTCAAGGGCGTCGCCGTGGTCGTCGAGAAGGCCGAGGACCGCGGCCTGGTCAAATGCGCGCGTTCCTGGCGCTACACGGCCGATGTCGGGCAGGATCCCGCCTTTCCTGGCGTCTCGGCGCGCGACGCCGCGGTGCTGCATGAGCTGAAAGCGCTCGGTAGGCTCTGATGCATGTCGCCCAAGAGTATGTAGCGGTTTGGGACAACGACACGCATGCAGTCAAAAAGGTGCACAAATGCCACGCCGGGCGATGCAAATCCGCCCGCGCGTTGCCCTTAACGAGCGGTTGAGGTAAACACGCGAAACTCCGGAAGACAAATTGTCGCCGGATTTCCGTCGCAAGTGCGTGGACGATGGGGACCGGACCCGGGCCGGTGACGATCGAGAGGCTGTCTAGAGTGGGACTTTTTGGCATGACCGTGAGATACAATGCGCGCCTCGCGCTGCTGGCGCCGCTTGTCGCATCGGGCTTTGCTCTGGCCGGCTGCGTCGGCTCCCCGACCTACGGCACCGACAAGACCGCCGGCGAACAATTGGCCGGCGATCTATCGAGCGCCTTTTCCATCGCGCCGAAGCACAAGGACCAGATCGATTACAAGCCGCGTCCCACATTGGTGAAGCCGGCGCCTGGCCAGAAGGGCGCGCTGCCGGCTCCGCAGGACAGCATCGAAACGGCAAGTGCTCAATGGCCCGAATCGCCCGAGCAGCGCCGTGCACGTCTGCGTGCCGACGCCACCGCTCATCAGGATGATCCATCTTACCAGTCGCAGATCGTTGATGACGTGCAGACGGATCCCGCATCTGTGAAAAAGGCGATGGAAGATTCTGGCTCGAGCCATCCGCCGCGCTGGACGCCCGCTGATTCCGACAAGGGCCGCGCTGCCGAAATCCAGCGCCGTCTTGCCGAAAGCAAGCAGGGCGACCCGAACACCCGAAAATATCTCAGCGAGCCGCCGGTCGCCTATCGCGTCGCCTCCGATACCGCGCCGCAAAACGAGCTTGGTGAAGACGAGTACAAGAAGGAACGCCGCCTAAGGAAAGAAGCCGAAGGCAAGAAGAGCGGTGGCTGGTTCGACTGGCTGCCGTCCCTGTAAGACTTGCAAGCTCTTTCAATGCTGAAGGGCGTTTGCGCCCCTCAATCGCGACGGTCCCGAAAGAAACCCTTCAGGAGCAAGGCTGCTTCCGTTTCACCCATTCCGGGATAGACGTCCGGTATGTGGTGGCAGGTTGGCGAGGCGAAGAAGCGTACGCCATTGACCACGGCGCCGCCCTTCTCGTCGGGCGCGCCGAAGTAAAGACGGCGCAACCTGGCGAAGGAAATGGCGCTGGCGCACATGGCGCAGGGTTCCAGCGTCACATAGAGATCGTAGCCTGTGAGCCGCTCGCTGGAGAGTTTGCCACAGGCTTCGCGGATGACCAGCATCTCGGCGTGCGCCGTTGGATCGGCAAGCTCGCGGGTGCGGTTGCCGGCGCTGGCCACAATCGTACTGCCATTCGCAATGACGGCGCCGACCGGCACTTCGCCGCGCAGGGCTGCCGCTTTGGCCTCCTGCAACGCCACGGCCATGAAATCCGGCCGCTTCACGCGGTTTCCATTCCCATTATCTCCTCGCCTCCCGGCGGTGATCCTGTTATTGAGCGCATCAACCTGAAAATCGGACTCGATTTTCAGAAATGATCATGCGCCAAATCAAAGTGCTACAGCGTTCGTTGCGCGCCCGAAAGGATGCGCCACGCTGTAGCAGCGCAAACGGACAAAGGCCACATGGACGACAACGACAAGAAATCTCCGCGCCAAAAAGGCCCGGGCAAGAAACCCGCGGCTCCGCGCGGCGACAGGGGCGGCAAGCCATCGTTCGGTGCCAAGAAGCCCTATGCGCCGCGTGGCGATCGGCCGATGGCCGCTGAGGGCGAGCGCCCGAAGCGCGACTTCAAGGGCGGCGACAAGCCATTCAGCAAGGGGCCACGCCCCGCGGGCAAGCCTTATGAGAAGCGCGAAGGCCCGCGCAAGCCCTATGCGCCTCGCGGCGACCGTCCGATGGCGCCCGAAGGCGAGCGCAAGCCGTATGAGAAGCGCGAGGGGCCGCGCAAGCCCTACGCCCCACGCCGCAACCGCCCAATGGCGGCCGAAGGCGAGCGCAAGCCGTATGAGAAGCGCGAGGGGCCGCGTAAGCCCTACGCCCCACGTGGTGATCGTCCGGTTGCTGCTTCGCCGGAGCGCGGCGAAAAGCGCTTCGACCGTCCCAAGCGTGATTTCGCAGATCGTCCGAAGCGTGACTTCGCTGACCGTCCCAAGCGCGACTCCGGGAGCGACAGACCCAAGCGTGATTTCAGTGATCGATCCCAAGGTGCATCGGGCGGCGGTTTCAAGCCACGCCCGCGGCCGGCGGAAGCAACGGAAGAAGCCGGCGAGCGCATCGCCAAGCGGCTGGCGCGTGCCGGTCTCGCCTCGCGCCGCGATGCCGAGGACCTGATCGCTGCCGGCCGCGTCAAGGTCAATGGCCGAGTGCTGGCTTCGCCGGCTTTCAATGTCATGCCCGACGACATTATTCATCTCGACGGCATGGAAATTCCGCCGATCGAACGCACGCGTCTGTTCCTGTTTCACAAGCCGGCCGGCGTCGTCACCACCAACCGCGATCCCGAAGGCCGCAAGACCGTCTTCGACGTGCTGCCCGCCGAATTGCCGCGGCTGATGACCATCGGCCGGCTCGACATCAACACGGAAGGCTTGCTGCTGCTTACCAACGATGGCGGTCTGTCGCGCGCGCTCGAACTGCCGGCCACCGGCTGGCTGCGCCGCTACCGCGTGCGCGTCCACGGCAAGGTCGAGGAAAGCGCGCTGGCCGGCCTGCGCGAAGGCATTGCCGTCGACGGTGTCTTCTATGGCGCCATCGAGGCCAGCCTCGACCGCGAGCAGGGCTCCAACGCCTGGCTGACGATCGGCTTGCGCGAGGGCAAGAACCGTGAGGTCAAGAACATCCTCGGCGCGCTCGGCCTCGACGTGACGCGGCTGATCCGCATTTCCTACGGACCCTTCCAGCTCGAGGATCTTCCGGAGGGCCATGTGCTGGAGATCAAGGGCCGGGTGCTGCGCGACCAGCTTGGCGAGCGGCTGGTGGAGGAATCCGGCGCGAACTTCGATGCCGAGATAACAAAACCATTTTCGAACAAGCCGGTGCGGCGCACCGAGGCCCGTGAAGCCGAGCCCGAGCGGCCGAAATTCACGCGTGACGGCGAGCGCCGGCCGATCGGCGAGGGCGGGTTGATCAAGAACCGCAAGCGCCGGGAAGGCAGGCGCGACGAGGCGCTCGGCAAATTGTCGACAAGTCCTGACAGAAGTTTATCGGAAAAGAGCCCTGGCGAACGCGGTCCGAGGCCCGAACGCGGCGGCTTCGGCGATAAGCCGCGTGGCAGCTTTGGTGACAAGCCGCGCTTCGGTGACAAGCCTCGTGGCGGTGGTAAGAAACCCGAGCGCGAGCAGCGGCCGATTGAGCCGCCCGGCCAGCGCAAGGCCAATGTCTGGATGGCGCCGGGTGCCCGGCCGATCGGCAAGGGCAGGGCTGAGGCCGAAGCGGCCAAGGCCGCCGAGGCCAAGGCGCGCAAGGCCTCGTTCAAGCCGGCCTATGGCAAGCCCGGCGGCAAACCGGTCGGTGCAAAGCCGTTCGGCAAGCCGCGTGGCGAGCGTCCGGGCGGCGCGGGTGGCGGTGAGCGTCCGCGCGGCGGTCCCAAGGGCCCCAGGACGAGATGAGGATCGTTGGCGGTGAGTTTCGCGGGCGTCCGTTGGCGACGCCCCGCAGCAGCGCCATCCGTCCGACGACCGACCGCACCCGCGAGGCTGTGTTCAACGTGCTGGCGCATCGCTTCGCCGGTCAACTGGACGGAGCCCGCGTGCTCGATCTGTTTGCCGGGACCGGCGCCCTTGGTCTGGAGGCTCTGTCGCGCGGCGCGTCCTACGGAGTCTTCATCGAGGAGTCGGCCGAAGGCCGTGGCCTGATCCGCGATAATGTCGAGGCCTTCGGCCTGACCGGCCGCACCAAGATCTTCCGCCGCGACGCAACCGCCCTTGGCGAAGCGGGCACACTGGCGCCGTTCGGTCTCGTCTTCGCCGATCCGCCCTATGGCAAGGGTCTTGGCGAACGTGCCCTGCGGTCGGCCAGTGCCGGCGGCTGGCTGCGCCCCGGTGCACTGTGCGTGGTTGAGGAGACGGCGGTGGTTCCATTTGAACCCGGCCCCGGCTTTTCGGTGCTTGATGAGCGCGGCTACGGCGAGACCGTCATCCGCTTCATCGAGGCTGCGTGACACGCCTGCGCCCAGCGGCGGCCTCTTTGCCGCCGCCTTTGCCGGCAACATAGCCAACAATTCACTTTGCTTGTCACAGACAGCTTGCCTATCGTCTTGCCGAGGAGACCGGAGCCATTGATGACACAAAGGGCCGAATGGCTGCGGATGGCACTGCTGACGACGTCGCTGGCCTTTACCATGACCGGCCCGGTGCTGGCCGACGGCCCGGTATTGCCCAATACGATGCCGGCCGAGTTCAAGGTGACGGATTTCCTGCTCGACAACGGCATGGAAGTCGTCGTCATTCCCGACCACCGCGCGCCGATCGTCACCCATATGGTGTGGTACAAGATCGGCAGTGCCGACGAGCCGCCTGGCAAATCCGGCATCGCTCATTTCTTCGAGCATCTGATGTTCAAGGCGACGACCAATCACGCGGCCGGCGAGTTTGACCGCGCCGTCTCCGATATTGGCGGCTCCAACAACGCTTTCACCTCCTACGATTACACCGCTTTCCACGAGACGGTGGCGCCATCGGCGCTCGAGTTGATGATGAGCTTCGAAGCCGACCGCATGCGCAACCTCGTCCTGACCGATGACGTCATCAAGACCGAGCGCGATGTTATTCTCGAGGAGCGCCGCTCGCGCATCGACAACAATCCGCAGGCGGTGCTCGACGAGGAAGTCGATGCCACGCTGTGGCAGAATCAACGCTATCGCATTCCGGTCATCGGCTGGATGCAGGAGATGGAGCAGTTGAACCGCACCGACGCGGTGGCCTTCTACAACAAATACTACCGGCCCAACAACGCCGTGCTGATCGTGGCCGGTGATGTCGAACCCGACACCGTGAAGGCGCTCGCCGAGAAGACCTATGGCAAGGTGGCCCGCGGGCCGGACCTGCCGCCGCGCGTACGCCCGGTAGAGCCGGAACAGAACACCAAGCGCACCGTCACACTTTCCGATGCCCGCGTCAGCGTACCGAGTTTTTCGACGCAATGGGTGGTGCCGTCCTACCACACCGCCAAGCCGGGCGAAGGCGAAGCGCTCGACCTGCTGGCCGAGATCCTCGGCGGCGGCAACCGCAGCCGGCTCTACCAGGCGCTGGTGGTCCAGCAAGGCATCGCTTCCAGCGCTGGCGCCTATTTCCAGGGCACCATGCTCGACGACACCAATTTCACCGTCTACGGCGCGCCGCGCGGCGACGCCAAGCTGGCCGATGTCGAGGCCGCGGTCGATGCCGAGGTGGCGCGCATCGCGACCGACGGCGTCACAGCGGATGAGCTCGAAAAGGCCAAGGACCGCTATGTCCGGTCGATGATCTTTGCCCGCGACAAGCAGGATTCCATGGCCAACATCTATGGCTCGACCCTGGCTACCGGCGGCAACGTGCAGGATGTCCAGCAATGGCCGGACCGCATCCGCAAGGTCACGGCGGACGAAGTCAAGGCCGTCGCCGCGCGCTATCTGGTGCTGGCTCGCTCGACGACCGGCTATCTCTTGCCGCAGCAACAGGCGGGGAATTGACGATGAGCCAGCACCACCATCCTACAAGCGGCGAAGGTAAGGCGCGTGCCGCACTGGCAACCCTCTTCCTCTCCATCTTCTTCCTGATCTTGCCGGCGCTTGCTGCCCGCGCCATGGAGATCCAGTCCGTCACTTCTCCGAAGGGTATCACTGCCTGGCTGGTGGAGGACTATTCCGTGCCGGTCGTCGCCATCCGCTTCGTCTTCGGCGGCGGTTCGACGCAGGATCCGCCAGGGAAGGAAGGCCTGGCCAACCTGATGACCGGCCTGTTCGACGAAGGCGCCGGCTCTCTCGACTCGGAAGCCTTCCAGATCAGGTTGGACGATGCCGGCGCCGAGATGAGCTTCGAAGAGACCCGCGACGGCGTCTATGGTTCGATGCGCATGCTGGCTGAACAGCGAGACGAGGCCTTCGACCTGTTGCGGCTAGCGGTCGACGAGCCGCGCTTCGATCAGGCACCGATCGACCGCATCCGCGCCCAAATCCTGTCCGGCATCATCGCCAACGAGAATGACCCCGACACGGTGGCGCAGAACCGCTGGACACGCGCCATCTATGGCGACCATCCCTATTCGCGCTCCGACCAGGGCACGAGGCAGAGCATCGCTGCCATCACGCAGGACGATCTCAAAGCCTTGCACAAGGCGGTGTTCGCGCGCGGCGGTCTGCATGTCGCCGTCGTCGGCGCCATCGATGCCGAAACGCTGAAGAAGAAGCTGGACATGGTGTTCGGCGACCTGCCGCAGAACCAGGCGCTCGCCCCTGTTGCGGATATCGAACCCAAGCTGGCGCAGCGTGTGGAGGTCAATTACGACCTGCCGCAGACCTCGCTCCAGCTCGCCTGGCCCGGCGTGAAGCGCAAGGCGGCGGATTTCTTCCCCACCGTCCTGATGAACGAAATCCTCGGCGGCGGCACCTTCACCTCGCGCCTGTTCCAGGAAGTGCGTGAAAAGCGTGGGCTGGCCTACAGCGTCAATTCCTCTTTGGTCAATCAGGACCATGCCAATGCGCTGATCGTCAGCACCGGAACGCGCTCCGACCGTGCGGCCGAGACGCTCGGCATCGTGCGCGACGTCGTCAAGCGACTGGCGGAGGAGGGCCCGACAGAGGCCGAACTTGCGGCGACCAAGAAATATCTGATTGGCGCCTATGCCATCAACAATCTGGACTCTTCCAGTTCTATCGCCGCGACGCTGGTCGAGCTGCAGCTGGACGATCTCGGCATCGACTACATGCAGCGTCGCGCCGGCTACATCAATGCGGTGACGCTGGATCAGGTCAAGGCGGCGGCGCGGAAGCTGCTCTCGGCCGAGCCGACCATCATGGTGGTCGGGCCTCCGCTGGCCGGGGCCGGTAAGGGATGAGTCCGACTTTCGGGATAGCGTTCGGCGGCGGCGGGGCGCGCGGTCTGGCGCATATCCATGTCATCGAGGCGCTGGACGAGCTTGGCATCCGGCCCGTGGCGATCGCCGGCTCGTCGATCGGCGCCATCATGGGCGCTGGCATGGCATCGGGCATGACCGGCAAGGACATCCACGACTATGCCCGCTCGATTCTCGGCCGGCGCGCCGAAGTGGCAAGCCGCATGTGGCGCGCCCGGCCGGGCACGATCGCGGAAGCCATGCAAGGCGGCATCCGGGTCAGCCAGTTCAATGTCGAGCGCATTCTGAAGGCCTTCCTGCCCGAGGCCATTCCCGAAACCTTCGCCGAGCTGAAGATCCCGCTGAAGGTGACGGCGACGGACTATTTCGGCCACAAGCTCGCCGTGTTCGACGACGGTGACCTGCACTCCGCACTCGCCGCCTCTGCCGCCATTCCCGCCGTCTTTCGGCCGGTGACCCGCGACGGCAGGCTGCTGATCGACGGCGGCATCTATAATCCCGTGCCGTTCGACCTGATCGAGGACGACGCCGACATCATCATTGGCGTTGACGTGGTCGGCGCGCCGGAAGAAGCCGACCGCAAACAGCCGACCTCCGTCGACCTGATGTTCGGCGCCACGCAGCTGATGATGCAGTCGATCATCGCCAACAAGCTGAAACAGTGCCGCCCCGATATATTGGTCCGCCCGGCAGTGTCAAAATACCGCGTGCTCGACTTCCTGAAGATCGATGCCCTGATGAACGAAACGGCCGAAATTAAGGATCGATTGAAGCGGGAGGTGGAGAGGGTTGTGGACGCGCGGGCTGGCAAGAGCGAGCGCGGGAATCGGGTGGCTGGGTAATCGTCAGGTTTTCAGGCCGATACTTACCGGGCGAAACGACGCTCGATGCGATCGACAATCGAGCGAATTGGGGCGGACGTGCGCCATGTCGTGCCGGTTATTCTTGCGGCGACCGCAAGGCGAACGTCAGTCGATCATGGCCGGTAAGGGCTAGATCCATCCTCGGCCGCTTTATCCGAAGTCCGCGATACCATCCGCCAGACTAGAGCGTCAGGCGAATAGGGTGAATCGTTGGGATTCCCTTTTCGACTGAAGTCTGATTCCTATGGATGCGGAGGTGCACCATGGGC
>NZ_VFVC01000032.1:0-68988 GCF_006441575.1 Mesorhizobium sp. B2-4-12 | reverse complement strand
CCTCCACGCCAGGAGGGTGAACGCTTCGGCGATCGCTCTCGGCCTCAGGCCGAACATGACGCCCGAACAGATCGTCGGGCTGACCTGGGACGGATTGAAGAAGTTCGATGGCAAGACGGCGGTCTATATCAGGCCGATGTATTGGGCCGAGCATGGCGGCTACATGGGCGTGCCGGCCGATCCTGCATCGACCCGCTTCTGCCTTTGCCTCTACGAATCGCCGATGATCGCGCCGACCGGCTTTTCCGTGACGGTGTCGCCGTTCCGTCGTCCGACCATCGAAACGATGCCGACCAACGCCAAGGCTGGTTGCCTCTATCCCAACAATGGACGTGCCATCCTCGAAGCCAAGATGCGCGGCTTCGACAATGCGCTGGTGCTGGACATGCTGGGCAACGTCGCCGAGACCGGCAGCTCCAACATCTTCCTGGTCAAGGATGGCCACGTGCTGACGCCGGCGCCGAACGGCACCTTCCTGTCCGGCATCACGCGCTGGCGGACGATGACGTTGCTCGGCGACTATGGCTTCAGGACCACCGAAAAGACGCTGTCGGTGCGCGATTTCCTCGAAGCCGACGAGATCTTTTCGACCGGCAACCATTCCAAAGTGGTGCCGGTCACGCGCATCGAGGATCGCAACCTGCAACCCGGGCCGGTAGCCAAGAAAGCGCGCGAACTCTATTGGGATTGGGCGCATTCAACGCCGGCCAGCTGATCCCCTCCGGCGTTTTGTCGCAACGCGGTTTCGTTTTTGGAAACCGTGTGACAGTTCGCCGGAACCCGCCTAGAACCGGATGATTTCAGGTCGAGTCGACCTGAAATCTGAATCCGTCTCTAAATCAAAAAGTTAGAGCATGATGTCGTCCGAAAACCGCTTCACACTTTTCGGCATCATGCTCTAGAAAGAGCGTCCGGCGCTTCATTTCGGAGTTGTCCGAGCCCGATCCAGACCTATCTTGATCCGGTATCCATACCGGATTTTCATCGAGGGAGTACCGTCCATGGCTTTTGAATTGCCCGCTCTGCCTTACGACTATGAGGCCCTGCAGCCCTACATGTCGAAAGAGACGTTGGAATATCACCACGACAAGCACCACAAGGCCTATGTCGACAACGGCAACAAACTGGCCGCGGAAGCCGGCATGGGCGACCTGTCGGTCGAAGAGGTGGTCAAGCAATCGTTCGGCAAGAACGCCGGCCTCTTCAACAATGCCGCGCAGCACTACAACCATATCCATTTTTGGAAGTGGATGAAGAAAGGCGGCGGCGGCAACAAGCTGCCTGGGGCTCTGCAGAAGGCGGTCGACGGCGATCTCGGCGGCTACGACAAGTTCAAGGCCGACTTCATCGCGGCCGGCACGACGCAGTTCGGTTCGGGCTGGGCCTGGGTTTCGGTCAAGGACGGCAAGCTGGCGATCTCGAAGACGCCGAACGGTGAGAACCCGCTCGTTCATGGCGCCTCGCCGATCCTCGGCGTCGATGTCTGGGAACACTCCTACTACATCGACTATCGCAACGCGCGGCCGAAATATCTTGAGGCCTTCGTCGATAGCCTGATCAACTGGGATCACGTTCTCGAGCTCTACGAAAAGGCCCGCGCATGACGCCGAAAATCGGACACGATTTTCGGAAAGGATCATGCGCAGCATCCTTGGCGCGCCAAGGGCGCGCGGTGCTGTAATAGCCTGATCGATCTTCGGAAAAGCCCCGGCAGCCCGGGGCTTTTCTTTTTCTGCCTCGAGATCCGCGCCAGCAAGGGTCTGGAAAAGTCATCAGGAGGCAAAGGGAATATTCCGTTCGCCACATCCGTTTACGTCGTGTCCCCAAATGCCTTCATCACGGAGCCAATTGAATGAGAAAGCTTATCGTCGCCATTTCCATGCTCGCAGTTGCCGGCTCGGCCGCATTTGCGGACCCGATCCTCGATCGGCAAGCTCTGATGAAGGAACGCGGAAAGATCGTCGGCGGCCTGTCGAAAGTGGTCAAGGGTGAGGAGCCTTTTGATGCCGCTGCCGTACTGGCGCAACTGCAGGCCCTGCAGGCGAATGCGGAAAAGTTCGATGTCGGTGCCCTGTTTCCGGCGGGCAGCGACGCGGGCGATACCACGGCGGCGCCGAAAATCTGGGAAGACATGGCAGGCTTCAAGGCCGCGGAAGACAAATATCTCGCCGACGTCAAGGCGGCAACCGCCGCCACGCCCGCCGATATCGATATATTGAAGACGAAATTCGGTGCCATCGCGTCCAATTGCGGCGCCTGCCACCAGAGCTATCGGGTGAAAAAAGGCTGATAGCGGGCAATGCCCTTCGTCAAAAAACTCGTCGGCGTGCTCATTGCCCTGGGCGGCGTCGGCGCGGTTGCCGGATGGGTCCTCTCGGCGCCCGTGACCCTGGACACGCAGACCCTGGCCAAGCTCGGGCCTGGCGATGCGGCCAGAGGCAAGCGCATCTTCTATGCCGGCGGCTGCACCTCCTGCCATGCAAAGCCGGGTTCACGGGGCGATGCGCGGCTTCAGCTCGTGGGCGGTCTTGAACTGAAGACGGCGTTCGGCATTTTCGTGCCCCCCAACATCTCGCAAGATTCCAAGGACGGTATCGGTGCCTGGTCGTTCGAGGATTTCGCCAATGCGATGCTCAAAGGGGTGTCGCCGTCTGGCGAGCATTTTTATCCGGCCTTTCCCTATGCGTCCTACGCACGCATGAAGTCATCGGACATTGCCGATCTCTATGCTTTCCTGAAGACACTGCCTGCGGTCGCCGGCAAGGCGCCGGGCAATTCGCTCGCTTTCCCCTTCAACATCCGTCGCGGCATCGGCCTGTGGAAACGGCTCTATCTCAGTGACCAGCCGGTCGTTGCCTTGCCCGATGGTGCGCCTGACCCGGTGGTGGCCGGCCGCTACCTGGTCGAAGGGCCGGGCCATTGCGGTGAATGCCACACGCCGCGCGACTTCGCGGGCGGCATCAGGAAAAGTGAATGGCTGGCCGGTGCCGTGGCCGCCGAAGGCAGCGGCGTCGTCCCGAACATCACATCGGGCGAGGGCGGTATCGACAAGTGGTCGGAGGCCGACATTGCCAACTACCTCGAAACCGGTTTCACGCCCAGTTTTGATTCCGTAGGCGGCGCGATGGTCGATGTACAACGCAACATGGCCGAGCTGACAGCGGGGGATCGTGCGGCGATCGCGGCCTACCTCAAGGCGATACCGCCGCATCCAAATGGCTATCCGGCGCGCAAGAAAGCCACGAACTAAAGCGGTTCATCGTTTCAAGGAACGCCGACCCGCTCGATCTCTCTTTTGACGCAATTCCGGACAGAAAACCGCTTCACACCTTTCCTGGGATTGCTTTAGCTAGTTGTCGGATGACGGATGGCGGTCGCCCAGGAAATCGAAGCCCGCCTCGAAGAAATGGTTGTAGTTGCAGGTCAGTTCTTCGCCGGCCGCGATGTCGCGCAGGGCAAAACTCTCCTCGGGCGAGGAGACGTCGCAGTTCGGCTCGTCGGCATGGTTCATGTAGCGAGCGTCGTCGGCTTCGAAGACGATGTAGTTCGGATCGCGCCGGTCTGGATAGGCGTAGCGGTCGAGATAGCTCTTCACCGGCCCGCTTTCGCCTTCATAGGTCTCGACCGCAATGATCCGGTCGAACCTTGGATCCAGTTTCCAGATCAACGTGCCGCGGGCAATAGGGTTCTTGGCAAAAACGCCGATGCCCTGGATGGGCGATTTGTCGAGATACACGTCGACGAGCAGCATAATGGACCCTTGTGCGAGGCGGGCGTCTTGGCCCGGAGAAAACGTGCCTTGGGTAGCGCGAGGCCGCCGCGATTGCGAGCGGAAATGAGCAATGCGGAATTCAAAAAGCCATGATCGCCATCGTTGCGCGTGCGATCGTCAGCAGCGTGGCTGGACTCGGAATAAGGACAAAGCCGAGCAAAAGGACGATGTAAGCTGTCAATGCGGACGGATCGGTCATCGAAGCGTTTGCTCGGCAAGCTGCGCCTTCCCGGTCACCTTCAGCGTGAAGGAATAGGTATAGGCGATCTCCTCCAGGCGGGAAAAGCGGCCCGACGCACCGGCATGGCCGGAATCCATATTGATCTTGAACAGCACCGGATTGTCGCCGCTCTTGCGGTCGCGCAGCCGCGCCACCCATTTGGCCGGCTCCCAATAGGTAACGCGGGGATCGGTGAGGCCGGCGAGCGCCAGGATCGGCGGATAGTCGAGCGCGGCGACATTGTCGTAAGGCGAGTAGGCGGCGATCGTCCGGTAGTCGTCGGCTGACGCGATCGGATTGCCCCATTCCGGCCATTCCGGCGGCGTCAGCGGTAGCGTCGCGTCCAGCATGGTGGTGAGAACGTCGACGAAGGGAACTTCGGCGACGATGCCGCCAAAGCAGTCCGGCGCCATGTTGGCGATGGCGCCCATCAGCATGCCGCCGGCCGAGCCGCCTTGCGCGACGATGCGGTCGTGCGCCGTATAGCGCTCGGCAACGAGGTGGCGCGCACAGGCGATGAAATCGGTGAAGGTGTTCATCTTGTGCGCCCGCTTGCCGTCATCGTACCAGCTGTAACCCTTGTCCTTGCCGCCGCGGACATGGGCAATGGCAAAGACCAGGCCGCGGTCGACCAGCGAGAACCAGTTGGTGTTGAAGGCTGCCGGCACGGTGACGCCGTAGGAGCCGTAACCATAGAGCAGGCAAGGTGCCGATCCATCCAGCGGTGTGTCGCGGTGATGCAGAAGCGAGATCGGCACCAGTTCGCCGTCGGCGGCGGGTGCCATCAGTCGTCTGGTGACGTAATGGTCCGGGTCGTGCCCGGACGGCACGTCCTGCGTCTTGAGCAGCACACGCTCGCGGGTGCGCATGTTGTAGTCGAACACCTGCGACGGCGTCGTCATCGACGAATAGGAAAAGCGCATGATTTCGGTGTCGTATTCATAGGAACCCGAAAGACCGAGCGAAAACGCCTCCTCGTCGAAGGAAATCAGGTGCTCCTCGCCGCTCGCGCGATCGCGCACGACGATGCGCGGCAGGCCCTCCTTGCGCTCGAGCCGGACCATATGATCCGTAAAGCCGATCACCGACAGGATCAGCCGGCCTGGCTCATGCGGCACCAGCTCCAGCCAGTTGGCGCGGACCGGATCGCTTGCCGGCGCCGTCATGATCTTGAAGTCCTTCGCGCCATCGGCATTGGTCAGGATGAAGAAGATGTCGCCGCCTTCTTCCAACTCGTACTGAAGACCGGTCTCGCGCGCCGAAACCAGCTTGGGTTCGGCAAACGGATCGCTGGCGCTCAACAGGCGATATTCCGAGGTCTCGTGATCGTTGATACCGATCATGATCCATTGGTTGTTACGGGTGCCGTCGACATTCATAAAGAAGCCGGGATCGCTTTCCTCATAGATCAGGCGGTCGTTTTCAGGGGCCTGCCCCAATGCATGGAACAACACCTTCGACGGCCGGTGGTTGGAGTCGAGACGCGTGTAGAAGAAACCGTCATTGCCCGCGTCCCACACACCCGAACCGCCGGTGGCGGCAATCTGGTCCGCCAGGTCCTTGCCATCGGCAAGATCGCGCACGCGCAGTGTGTAGAATTCAGAGCCCTTGTCGTCGAACGCCCACAAGAGCTTGCGGTGATCGGCCGAATGGTCGACGCCGCCAAGCCGGAAATAGGCCTTGCCCTCGGCTTCTGCGTCACCGTCAAGCAGGATCTGTTCTGCGCCGCCGTCGCGCGGCATGCGGAAATAGCGCGGCTGCTCGCCGCCGAGCTTGAAGGAAGAACCATAGGCATAAGGTCCGTCCTTCATCGGCACGGAGGAATCGTCTTCCTTGATGCGGCCTTTCATCTCCTTAAAAAGCTGCTTTTGCAGGTCGACCGTGTCTGCCATCAGCTTCGACTGGTAGGCGTTCTCGGCTTCGAGTTCGACACGGATCGCGCCATCGAGCAAGGAAGGATCCCTGAACATCTCCTGCCAGTTGTCGGCCCTCAGCCAGGCATATTCATCGGTTCGCGTGATGCCGTGATGCGTGTCGAAAACCGGCCTTTTCTCGGGTGTTGGCGGGGTGACGATCGGAAATCGGGGGAGCTTGGTCATTGCGTCTCGCTCTGGAAGTATTCTTGAAACCTGTTCGATATCGCCAACCAACCAGCATTGGGCAGCAGGCGGTTCGTTATCGCTGGCGTGAGGTCTGGCACGATCCGGTCAGGAAAGGCAACTTCGTCACCGTCCGGCCCTATGGCAAGTGCCCCGTGTTGATCGACCGGCATCGGTTGGCCCTGAGGCAGGCGGCGGACAGACATCGTAAGTTTGCTTCCGCAAGAAAAATCGATGGCAACCTGCGGTTTCGTGAAAAGATATGAACAACCAAGTTTGTCGGCGCGATGGCCAAGCAAACCGGAGCATTGAATGCCCGATCTGTGAGTTATCGCGAATGTAACGGTGCACTGACGCCACGTCAGCCCTTGCCGATCTGGCGGGCGAAATATCGAAAAATTACGCGATGCACGAAAGATTGAAGCTGATCCGGGAATAGTTGATCAACATCCCTGAATATAATGCAAAGAGCGAATTGACTTACTTGGTCCATGGTCGCATTGATATGCTCGCGACACGAATCGCAGAAGCTCTACCTGCACAAAATTCGCGCGATGCCCTACCTGTAAAAAAGGGCGTAGACCGACGTAACTCTTGTTGGGGCCTGAAGACCATGGATATTGTCGAAACACCTTCCAGAAACAATGATGCGCTGATCGAGCTGACCGCCGATGTGGTGGCCGCTTATGTCAGCAACAATCCCGTGCCGGTCGGCGAACTGCCGAACCTTATATCGGATGTGCATGCCGCTCTCGGGCGTGTGGGTGGAACCGCCGAACAGCCTCCTGCCGACAAGCAGAAGCCGGCCGTAAACCCGAAGCGCTCGGTTCACGACGACTACATTGTCTGTCTTGAAGACGGTAAGAAGTTCAAGTCGCTGAAGCGTCACCTGATGACCCATTATGATCTGACGCCGGACCAGTACCGCGAAAAGTGGAACCTTGACCCGAGCTACCCGATGGTTGCCCCGAATTACGCGGCGGCCCGCTCGCAGCTCGCCAAGAAGATGGGCCTTGGCCGCAAGCGCAAGGCGCGGTAACCCGCTCCTCGCAGACTGACATCAACGGCGCCTTCGGGCGCCGTTTGACTTTGCGGGACGGCCGCATGGTACAGGATCAAGCTTGTCAGGCTGTCCGTTCGAGTGCCATCTCGGCATCGCGCTTGATGCGCTTGACCATAGAGCGAAGACCATTGGCGCGCTGGGGCGACAGGTGCTCGTCCAGCCCAAGCGCCTTCAGCGTCGCTTCCGCATCGGTTTTCTGGATTTCGCTGGCGGACCTTCCGGAAAACAGCGCCAGCATGATCGCGACCAGCCCGCGCACGATATGGGCGTCCGAATCGCCCGTGAAGGTGATGACTGGATCACTGCCCGGTCCCCGCTCGGTGGTCAGCCAGACCTGACTGACGCAACCTGGCACCTTGTTGGCGGCATTGCGCTCCTCGTCGGGAAATGGAGGCAGCGCTTCGCCGAGCTCGATCACGTAACGATAGCGGTCCTCCCACTCGTCAAGGAAGGAAAAGTCGTCTCGGATCGTCTGGATCGTGGTCGTCATCACCCGGATATAGTCACGCGGCGGCGTCGCGTCACGGAAAAAACAGGGACACCGCGGGCGTCGAGAGGGCAGACGGTCCGCGATGCGCCGTCGAGGCGGCTTAATTCCTTACTGGCAGGTTGACGGTCTCCGGCAGGACGATTTCGTCCGCCACGCTGCCGGTCGTCGTCGAGGTATCGGGACCGGCGGGCTTGTCGTCCAGCATGGCGGCGGCGATCTTGGCGGTCTCCTTGGCGCGTGCCGTGATGGTGTGCATGGCCGACTTGCCGGTTTCGCAGACATCGGGCTTGCGCTCGCAGATGCCGGCGATGTCGCCCACCGCGTCACGTGCCGCAAACAAGGCCTGGATCGGCCCGACGCTTTCCTGCCCCGGCTCGTCGGAACCGACGCTCAGCGGCAGCGCCAGCAGCACCAATGAAAACCAGAAAGCCATTCTTATCAGAAAGAACATGCCTTGCCTCTTGTCGTGACCGGATCATGCGTCACATGGCATGACCTCTTTTATGGGCAGGATCTTGGCATACGGCCACAAAGGACGGCTTGCAGGTTAGACGAAAATTTTCCTCAAATTTTAGGCAAATTCGAAACGAAGCGTTTTGCCGTGGATTTGTTTCACATCGGGTCGATTTTCGTTACCCTCTGATAACCATTTATCGGATTGTTTCCATTGTGGTTTTGTTGAATTCAGGCGGTTCTCTTCCCGCCGATGGTCCGCTGCCGCCAGGCGTTCCCGGATAACTCTCCATTTACTATGGCGGCATTTGCCCGGGTTTTCGACCGTCGCCATCCCGATATTTGCCGCGGGCCAGGCTTTGGTCGCCCCTGCCTTATCCATTCCTTAAACGCTGGATGCGAGTTTCAGAGCCAACCAAGATAATCTGCAAAAGCAGAGCTGTTCACGACGAGTGCGAGTGCGTTGAGTTGATGCCGATCAAGGCCAGATACGCTGAATTGCCCGGCGCGATTGCCGCCGGTTGCGAACGTATGGTCCATCCCTCCCTTCTCGAACAAAGCGACCGCGAGCGCCAGCGCCGGTTCATTGGCGTCATGCTGGCCGCGCCGTTCTTCGCCGCCGGTGCCGCGGTCACGCTGGTTACGTCAGGCATGGGCGCCGCCGTGACCATCGCCGCCATCTTCGCGGCCTTCGGTCTGTGCTGGTTCGTCGCCTTGCTGGTGGCGGCGACCGGAAGGATGGTCGCGGCAGCACGGATCGCGCTGGTGATGGCGTCTGTTGCACTTGGCGGTCTCATCGCCGCCGCCGGCGGTTTGAGCTCACCTGTCGCCATGCTTGCCGTGGCGCTGCCATTCGAGGCCTGGTGGATCGGCGCCACGCGGCGTGCGGCACTTTTTGGGGCTGTGGCGGCCATCGCAGCCATTGCCCTTCAGCCTCTGGCCGCGGCCTTCTTGCCATTCGCGGGCGCGCAGATCGCCGCCTGGCATTGGCTGGTCCCGCTGGCCTGGGCGCTGACGCTTGTCCCGCGCATGTCGGCTTTTCCTGATCGCGTCGGTGCGGCCGATGCGGTGGATAGCGGCGAGCGGCTGGAAGACATTATCGATGCGATGGTCCTGCGCGTCGCCCGCCACGGCGAGGTCCTGGATGCGTCCGCCAAGGCGCGCACCCTTTTGAAACTGCCGCCTGAACTGCTTTCGGGAACCGGCTTCTTCGACCGCGTCCATCTGTCGGATCGGGTCTCCTATCTCAGCGCCCTAGCCGACATGCGTGATGGCGCCCTGTCGCGCCGCGTCGAACTGCGCGTCAGGCTGCCCCAGAACGGCAACGGCCAAAATGACAACCGCCTGACGGCCGACAACTATCGGCCGTTCTTGCTCGAGCTGGTGCGCGGCGAGGAACAGAGCGACGTCTTCACGCTTGTCCTGCGCGAGAACGACGAGACCGCCCGGCTGCGCGAAGACCTCGCGCAAGCCAATGAGGCCGCCGCCGCCGCCGAGGTGGCCAAGGGGCGGTTCCTGGCGGTGGTCAGCCACGAACTGCGCACGCCGCTGAATGCCATCATCGGCTTCTCCGACATGCTGCTGCATGAGATGTTCGGCGCCTTCAAGGATCCGCGCCAGAAGGAATATGTCGGACTTGTGCGGGATTCGGGCCAGCATCTGCTGGCCGTCGTGACCTCCATTCTCGACGTATCGAGGATCGAATCGGGGGCCTACGCGACGGAGCCGGAGCCCTTCCGGTTCATGGAGGCCGTCGAAATGTGCCAGTCCATGATGCGGCTGCAGGCGCAAGCCAAGAACATCCACCTGCAGACGCAGATCGCACCCGACGCGGGCGACATCAATGCCGATCGCCGCGCCGTGCAGCAGATCCTTATCAACCTCGTCTCCAATGCGATCAAGTTCACGCCCGATAGCGGCGATGTCGTCGTCGGCGCCAAGCGGATCGGCTCGCGTCTGCATTTCTGGGTCAGGGACACCGGCATCGGCATTGCGGAGGAGGATTTCGCCAATCTCGGCAAGCCCTTCATGCAGATCCAGAACGACTATACGCGCCGGTTCGAGGGGACCGGCCTTGGCCTGTCGCTGGTGAAGGGGCTGGTGGCGCTGCACGAAGGCACGATGTCGATCGAAAGCATGCCGGGCGAGGGCACCACGGTGACCATCAGCCTGCCGGTCAATGGGCCGAAGGGGCGCCCGATGAACCAGGCAGGGGTGCTGACGATGCCGGTGACGAGGGCGAAAGGGGACGGAAATGGCTCGCTCCGCAAAACAGGCTAAAGCGGTCAAACGCCGCAGCAACGCCTTTCAGGACGGCGCCATTGCCATTGGCGGGATGATTTCGCGCAATCCTGTCCTGGTGGGCGGATCGACGGCATTCCTGGTGACGCTGTTTTATGTCTCGGCGAACGCGCTGTGGTATCAGCCCTTCCCGCATGCCGGGGCATTCTTCGCCACCCGCAACTTCCAGGGTTTTCCGCATACCGCCGACGAGCCGGAGACCACGATCAATATCGTTCGGCCAAATTCGGCGCCCGCACCGATGAAGGGCGATCCGGTGGTCGAGCAGGTGCAAGGCATATTGAAGGACCTCGACTTCTATCCCGGCACGGTCGACGGGATTTCCGGCCCCAACACGCGCAAGGCCATACAGGCCTATCAGCAGAAGGTCGGTCTCAACGCTTCCGGCGAGATCGACGCGTTGCTGCTGGATCAACTGGGCGCAACGCCGAAGACCGCTTCCGTGCCCAAACCGCAGCCGCGTCCCGACATGCCACCGGCCGCCGTTCCGGTATCCTTGCAGACGGGCGGCGAACAGACCAACGCCGCATTGCAGGGGCCTGATCCCCGCATCGTCAAGATCCAGGCGGGTCTGAAAGCCTTCGGCAATGACGACATGCAACTCGACGGCAAGGTCGGCGCCCGCACCAAGGCGGCGATCAAGGAGTTCCAGTCGCTGTTCGGGCTGCCGCAGACCGGCGAGCCCGACGAGATCGTCTACGTCAAGATGCGCGAGATCGGCCTCACCAATTGAGCTCCGACCGACAAGGCCCGAAACGACCGCTCGCCCAGCGAGGGAAATATAGATAGATAACTCCGCCACGCTTTGCGGAGTTCTCATGCGCGTCACATCGGATCTGTGGGTCTCGGCCCTGTTGCGCCGGGTTTTCGGCGCCGGCGGATTTGCGGCCGTGGTCAATCGCGGCGCGACCGAGGCCGGCGCTGTTTTCGTGCTGGCGCGGGGCCGGCTGGGTGAAATGGCCCTCTACGGGCCGGCGCCACAGACAAGTTACGATTCGGCCAAGCCGGACGACCGCTTCTTCAGCCTCCTTGCCGCGGGTGATGATCCAGCCGTGCTCGATACCCGTCTTGAAAGGGAAAAGAAATTCGATCCCGACATCTGGGTGGTCGAGATCGAGGCCGGCACTGTTCCCGTCGAGGAGCTTATTTCCGTGAAGACGCCCTGAGGCCGGGAGCCTCGGCTTTGTCGCTGTTCGAGGCCTTGCGGCGGTCGCTGTTTGCCGGCGCGCCTTCGCGCACCATCTTGGACACCGCTTCGGCTTTCCATGCCCGCACCCTGTCCAGAGCCACGTCACGATGCAGCAGACGGTAGCGGTCGAGATAGGTGCGGATGGCCTGCGGATGCGGGAACAGGCTGGGATAGACGGCGACCGTGATCAGAAATGCCCGGTCTTCGCTCAGATCGAGCGAGCGCAGCGCCTCAAGCAGCGGGGCATAGTTCTGGTTGGCAGTCAGCGATCGCGCGGTCGAGAAATCCATATCGAGGGCATCGGCGAGCGCCGTCTGGAAGAACGCGGCGTTTCCCGTCAGCGCGGTTTCGCGCAGCTTGACATAGGTATCCGAGCCGGGAAACGCATCGACCTTCGCCGCCAATGCTTCGTCGCCGGTGCGCATCATGGAGCGCAGCCTGCGCCGCGCATTCTCTGCGGCAATGCCGGGGGACTGTTTCGCGTGGTGTTCGGCCGCTTCCGCATTCACGGCTGCGACGGTTGGCGGCGTAGGGATATGCGCCTCCGGATCCCGCACCCGCACCAATGTCGGCCTTTCGAGCGCCCTGATCAGATCGGCGATGGTCGGGTTCAGGTCCCTGCGGCGCGCGATGGCCCGGGCGTGCGGCAGCCCATGCCGGCCGATCAGCGCGATCAGGTCGATATCGCTGACGGCACGCGAGCGGATGAGCAACGGCGCGGCGATGTCGACCGGCTCCTCGCACAGGCGACGCACCAGCGCGGCCGGCGCATATTCGCATTCGGAGAGGGCGGCTGCCACATAGCGTCGCGATTCGACCGACACCTCGTCGAACAAAGGCAGCGTCAAATCCTCGAGCTGGCCGATCTCGCGGCGCGACGGACGGGTAAGCGAGCAGAACGCCGACACCGCGGCGCGGAACAGCCTCTCGGCCTTTCCCGATTCCGTTCGTATCGCGATTTGCCTGGAGTCCGAAGATGACACGAAGGATACGCCTGATAACAGATACACAGTCTTGATTATGCTCAACCGGGAACGCGTCGGTTTAGCGATTGCCTCGGTCAGAACTTTCTGACCTGCGAACAAAGATCAAGTTAGCGGCGATCCGTTAGCGCTCCGTTAACCCTCTGCCGGCCTTAATGATATTTGGAGGCGTTGCGTTGTGCTCCGGGGAAACCGAGAGGAATGCGCGAACCATGGGCATGGTACTGTGTTTCGTGCCGCGTGCGGCACCAACCAATCGAGCCAAGCGAACCACCGAAATACCGGCGGCGGTGATCATCTTTCCCGGCATCCGTTATGAACGGTCCAATGCCGGGGAAGCGCGGCCAGCCGGGCCCGACAAGCCGGGGACGCCACGGACGCCGGCGCCGCATCACTGAGCTTTGCGAAAGCTGCGGCCTCGCCTGTCACGCTGGCCACGATCATGGCCTAGAAATCCTGCAGCTCGCAGGAACTCTGATCGAGAAAGCGTGACACGATCGGCTTCCAGCTGGCGTCCGGCACGAAGCTGCGGATGACGAAGATGCCTTCGTCTATGGGCGCTTCGACGAAGATCGCACCCTGCAGATTTTCGGGCAGGTCCCTGCGCACGTCGATCATCTGCGCCGGCGTCAGCACGACGGCATCCAGCTTGCCGCCCGTCGCCGTATGGTCGTTGAAGGAATAGACATTGTGGCCATTGCGGTCATAGACCGACACCGACCAGAAGGGCACGTTTCCCGGCGCCTTGATCCGGACCATGCCTTCCTCGAGGTCGAAACGGCAGGCCGCGGCATAAAACAGCGGATCGACCGATTTCACCACCGGCGCGCCGCCCGCCTCCGCATCGAGCCGGTTCATCCTGTAGAGGTCCGAGGCCATCGACAGTCGCGACCAGGCGTCGCGTTCGGAAAACTCGGGCACCAGAAGCAGCACGACGATGTGCACGATGCCGGCGCCGACGAGGCCGAGCAGGACGGCATGGAAAAGACGGCGTAGTGCGGCCCGGAAATTACGCATCACAGCCGGCCTTCACGATCCTGGGCAGCGAAACGTCCGACAAGCCGGTGCTGCTGGCGATCGGTGTGTCGTAGAAGGTCAGGACGAAATACATCCTTCCGGAACCGTTGGTCAAAAGCCAGTTGCCGGGCATCGGGTGATGGCCGACCGAAATGATCACCGAATTGTCGGGCTTGCGCAGCACCTCATAGGACTGAAGCGCGGCAAGTCTCGGTTTGCCGGTCTCGACGACGCCGAGCGATTGATCGGCGGCATAGAGTGTCCAGAACCGGGCGGTCGGAAATCCGCCCTCGATCTTGTAGGCGCATTCCCGCTTGAGCTGGTTGCCGGCGGCATCATCCTCCGCGACGAAGGACAGGCCCTCGGCGCGGCCGAGCGCAAGCACGCCCTCGCGCGCCACGCGCGCCTTGGAGTAGGGATCGGCGGCCGGGGTGCCGATGTCGGGGAAGGCGGTCCATTGGCCGATCCTGATCGCGCCGACGCCGTCCTGGACCTTCAGCGCATACCATACGCTGGCGCCCCCGCCGCCAATGGCTATGGCAAGCGAAAGCAGCATCAGGAAGGCGTTCTTGAGCATGAAGAGCCGGGTGCATGAAGGATTGCCGTTCGGGGATATCGCGACGCGGGGCCTCGTGGCAAGCGGGCGTGATGGATTTGCCAGTTCGCCTCGCCGGCGCTCGAGTCGATGTCACAGCGCCGAAAGCGTTTCGGGCGCGGGGGGTGCGTCGAGCTTGGGTGCCGCCTGGAACAGCTGCGTCATGTCCCTCAGCGTCTGCGTGGTCCGGCTGGACAGCACTGGCGGCCTCTCGGCGGCGTCGTCGGCCGCGGCCTGGTCCTCGCTCTTCTTCTGCGCTTCTGCCGCCTTGGCCGCGGTCTCCTCGTCGACGAATGGTTTGTCGATGCCGGGTATCGGCTTCAGGTCGATGTTCTGGTGCGCGTAGACCATCAGGCGCTGCCACACCATCGCCGGCAGCGAGCCGCCGGTCATGTTCTTGGTCGGGGTGAAATCGTCGTTGCCCAGCCACACCGCCGCCGTGTAATTGCCGGTGAAGCCGACAAACCAGGCGTCGCGATAGGATTGCGTGGTGCCGGTCTTGCCGGCGACGACGATGTTGGGAATTTGCGCGCGCCGCGCCGTGCCCATCACCGGCACGGCCGCCAGCATGGTATTCATGGATTTCAGCGCCTGCTCCGAGAGCACCCGGTGCGGCGGTGGCGCGTCCTTGGTCCAGTCATACACCACTTCGCCGGTGCGGGTGACGAGCTGGGTGATGCCGTGCCGGGAACCGACGAAGCCGTTCTGGGCGAACACGCTGTAGCCTGTCGCCTGGTCCATCACGGTCATGCCCGAGGTGCCGAGCACCATCGTCTTGTGCCCCTCGAGAGGGGACTCTACCCCCATGGCCTCGGCCATCGCCTTGATCGGAGCGATGCCGAGATGGTCCTTGGCCAGCCGCACCGGCACCGTGTTGATCGACTTGGCCATCGCCATCAGCAGCGTGATGTTGCCCGCCGACTCGCCGCTGTAATTGTGCGGCGACCAGTTGCCCCAGCTGATCGGGCCACCTGAGATGACGGAGTTGGGCGTGAAGCCATGCTCCATCGCCGTGGCGTAGACATAGGGCTTGAACGACGAGCCGGTCTGGCGCAGCGCCTTGGTGGCCCGGTTGAACTGGCTGGCGCCGTAGTCGCGGCCACCCACTATGGCGCGGACCGCGCCATTGGTCTCGATGACCACCACGGCGCCCTCGGTGACGTTATACTCCTTGCCGAACTGGCGTAGGTGGAACTCGACCGACTCTTCCGCCGCCTTCTGGATGTTGGCATCGAAGGTGGTGTGCGCCACCAGCGAGTGCTGGCCGGGCTTGGCGATCTTCTTGACCTCGTCAAAGGCCCAGTCGAGGAAATAGTCGGGGCTCTTCTGTTCGCCGCGGTCGACGACGTCGGCCGGATGCAGCCTTGCCTGCAGCACCTGGCCCTCGGTCATGAAGCCGGAATCGACGAGGTTGGACAGAACCACATTGGCGCGGGCGCGCGCTGCCGGCAGGTTGATGTGCGGCGCGTATTTGGTCGGCGCCTTGAACAGGCCGGCCAGCATCGCCGCCTCGGCGAGGTTCAGGTCCTTGACGCTCTTGCCGAAATAGAAGTCCGCCGCCGCCTCGATGCCGAATGTGCCGCCGCCCATATAGGCGCGGTCGAGGTAGAGCTGCAGGATTTCCTTCTTCGACAGATTGGCCTCGAGCCACAGCGACAGGAAGGCTTCCTTGATCTTGCGCTCGAACGTGCGCTCATTGGTCAGGAACAGGTTCTTGGCCAATTGCTGGGTAATGCTGGAACCGCCCTGGACGACAGAGTTCGCCCGCACGTTCTCGAAGATCGCGCGCGACAGGCCGAGCACGTCGATGCCGTAATGGTCGAAGAAGCGACGATCCTCGGTGGCAAGCACCGCCTTGATGACATGATCGGGCATCTCGTCGACCGGTACGGAATCGCGCTGGATGATGCCGCGCTGGCCGATCTCGTTGCCGTAACGGTCGAGAAAGGTGACGGCGAAGTCGCCCTGGGCGCGCCAGTCGCCGGCCGTATCCTGGAAAGCCGGAATGGCCAGCGCCAGCATCACCACCATGCCGCCGGCGCCAAGCGTGAAGCCCTCGCTCAAAAGTTCGATGATGCCGCGGCGCCAGCCCTTCAGCCGGAAGCGCCGCGAGAAGATCGTCGCTGCTTCCCAGAACTGGCGCGCCTTGAAGCCGATCTCATAGAGGGAGGAATCGAGCCATGCGTCCAGCGCCAGAAGGCGGGAGGCGATCGGACCTCTTCTCTTGCGCGGTTCAGGACGGACCATTCAAAAACCCGGCTCGGCTGTGACGCGACCTGAAAACCGCAAGCGGGCAATTTCAGGGCGGCGCCCTGTCCCGACTATTCGTCCATTTTGCGCACGCTCACAAGGGCGGCGAGGACACAGCTGCAAGGTTTATCGATGGAAAGGGCAGGGCAGCTGCCAAGCGGAGCGCCCGCCCGCCAGATTCTCGATCCGGCGGGCGGGCGTGGTTCTGCCGTTGCCGGGCTGTCAGGCCGCTTCGCGCTTCAGCGCCTGTGCCATGCAATGGATGCCGCCGCCAGTCTTGGAGATTTCGCTCATGTCGACGGCCGCGACCTCGAAGCCACGCGCCTTGAGCTGGGCGATCAACGTCTTGCTGGAGGTCGGCGCGATCACCCGGTCCTTGCCGAGTGACATGAAGTTGCAGCCGAGCGCCATCGTGTCCTGGAAGGGAACGTCGATGATCTCGTGGCCCTTGCCCTTCAGCCAGTCGACAATGCCGGGCTCGGTGCAGGCCAGGCACACCGCGGTGAGCTTCTCGGCGATCGGCACCACCATCAGGTCGATATGGACGTAGTATTCGTCGATGAAGGCGATGCGCGTCTCCCAGCCTTCCCTGTCGAACCAGGCCTGCACCTGGCGCGCGCCTTCCTCCTGGGTGCGGGCGCCGCCGCAGCCGATCAGCACCACGCCGTCCTCGATGACGTTGAAGTCGCCGCCCTCGAAGGTGCCGGCGGTGACCATGTCGTAGATCGGGATGCCGAGCTTTTCATAGGTGCGGATGGCGGCGTAGTTCTCGCCGCGCCGCCACCAATTGGCCATGGCGGTGATGATCGCGCCATAGGGCGTCATGACGCTGGAATCACGGGAATAGACCTGCATCGGCAGCTCCGGCGTCGGCTCGTGCCAGTGGATGTTGACGCCGAAATGCTCATAGGCGGCAACCAGATCCTTGTGCTGGGCCTGCGCGATCTGGATGTTGCACGGCGCTTCGCGCAAATGCTTGCGCGACAGCGAGCTGGTCGACAGATGACGCAGGAAATTCGGCGAGCCGAGCAGAACGTCGGTCAGCACATCGGTTTCGTTGGCGAAGCCCCAGACGGTCAACGGCTTGGTGCCGCCGGCCGGATTGCGGCGCTGCAGCGAAAACGGTTCGGCGACGATGCGGTCATGAACGGTCATGGGGTTCTCCTCGTGCGTTCTCAAGAGTGGATCGGGTCATGCATTGCTTGGGATCCACCAGTCGCGGCCGCGCGCCGTGGTGACATATTCCGGCCAGCGGAAATTGGTCGGCGGTTCGTAGTCGCAGAGCGGCGCGATCCAGTTCGCGCCACCAACACCGCCGCCGGTGCGGGTGGTAAATTCGTTCATCGCCTTGTCGCGGGCGGCTTTGTCCTCGAGCAGGCGGAGCGCCGCCAAAGCCACCGTCTTGGCCGCGCAGGTGACCATGGGGTCGATCGTCGCCGGAATGCCGCCCAGCGCATTCATCACCCAGGCCGGATAGGGGTGGCCATCTGCCGAACGCAGGGCCGGTCGGGCGACGTAGAACCGCGCTGTCGGCGCATGCCAGCTCATGTCCGTGTAGTCGTCGGAGGTCGAATTGACCTGTGATGGCGGCAGGTCGCGGCGCAGGATTGCCTCGGCTTGCCTGGGGTCGACCAAGCGCTCCAGCTCATCGATGAACGGATTCTCGGTCGCGGTGCCGCCGGCATTGACCTGGATCTCGCGCGCGATCGCCCTGGCGGCCTCGTCCCAGCGTGGCGGACCGACCGTCGACAACGCATCATAGGCGATCTCGGCCATGGCGTGATTAGCCAGCCCTGGGCGCGACTTCGACACCCAATGCCGCTCGTAGCGGCAGCCGCTGATCGCGGCCGCAGCCTGCGCATTGCGGTCGAGCACGGCGGTGACCTGTTCGGCCATGCCGATGGTCGGCACGCGGATCATGTACTGGATCTCGGCCAGCCCCGCCGGCAGATTGTCGGCGGTGGCCTGGCCCGCGGTCAGGATCGCCTCGCTGATCGACCAGCCACCCTGGTGCGGCAGCATGGAGTCGCGCAGTGCCTTGGAGGCCATGTACATCGTCATCAGCGCGTCGTTGGCGCCGGGGGCGCGGACCGCCGAATGCGCCTGCGGGATCGGTGCGCCGTCGCCTGCGGCGCGTGCCCAATTCTGAGGCTCGTCGCAGATGAAACGGTAGATCATGGCGTAGGCCGCGCCGCAATGCGTGTCCCAGCGGGCCGTGTTGCAGAGCGGCAGCATGTAGAAGGGATGGAAGGATATCATGCCGGCAAGGCCATCATAGTAGCCCCTGGCTGCGTGGATCGGCTTCGACCCTCGCACTTTCTCGGCCGGCTCGCCGGTGAAGCGCAGCGTGCCTGGAATGCCGTGTCGCTGCATGGCGGCCTTGGTGGCAAGCAGGCCACCGAGGTTTGCCATGCCGAGCCCTGAATGCGGGTCGGTGTGCCCGCCGGCCTCGACGCCAAGGCCGGGCCGGGGCTGCTTGACCGTCATCGCATCCTGGCAGTTGCCGGGCACGGCGTCATATTCGGCATACATGCCGATCGTCGGTCCGGCGCCGTTCGTCCAATGGGCGCAGAACGCGGTCGGCATGCCGCCCGAGCCTTCCTCGACGGAAAAGCCCTCATGCTTCAGCCGCGCCACATACCAGGCGGCCGACTGGTATTCGCGCCAGGCGGTTTCGCCGAAATCGAAGATCGTGCGCGTCCAGGCCGACAGCAGCGGCTGGATGCTGTCGATGCAAACGAGCGCGGTTTCTTGTGGTGACGTCGTCACGGATTTCTCCATGGGGCCAAGAAAGCAGTGAAGCGGCTTATCAAAAAGTGATATGTTTTCCCGGCTCGTGCAAATTCGGTTCACCTGAGGTCCCTTTGCGAATACCTTCGACGCAGGCGCTACGCGCCTTGGACAGCTTCGCCCGTCACGGCAGCATGTGGCGCGCCGCCGACGAACTCTGTTTGACCCGCAGCGCCGTCTCGCATCAGCTTCGGCTGCTGGAACGCGACCTCGGCTTCGATCTGCTGCAGCGCATCGGCAAGGGCGTGGCGTTGACGCCGCGCGGCCAGCGCTACGCCGCCGACGTGCGCAAGGCGCTGACAGTGCTCGGCGACGCGGGCACGCAAAACAGCGGCGCAGGCGTCGGCGGCTCCTTCGCCATCTCCTGCCCGCCGGGCTTCGCCTCGATGTTCCTGTGCTCCCATATCGGCGAGTTCCAGCAGATGTATCCCGACGTTGCGCTCTCGGTGCTGACGCCGCGGCGGCTCGACGACGTCAGCAATGCGGAAGCGGACGCCTTCATCGCCTTCGGCGTCGGCAACTGGCCGAACCGATCGGTGGAGCTGCTGTGCGAAGTCTTCTTCACGCCGCTCTGCAGCCCGACGCTGCTCAACAAGGTCGGCGGCTTTTCCAAACCCGCCGACGTGCTGCGCGCCAACCTGCTCCATCTCGGCGACACCGAGGACTGGGCGCGCTGGTTGGCGTTGTCCAAGGTGGAAAACCCCGACACCGAAGGCGGCATCTTCTTTTCCGACATGAACCTCGTGTTCTCGGCGGCGGTTGCCGGCCAAGGTATTGCCATGGGTGACGAACTGACCGGCCGCCGGGCACTGAGCGAAGGCCGGCTGGTCAAGCCGTTCGAGGCGTCGGTCCCCTCGCCGCGGTCCTACTATCTGGTCTTCGAGCACGCCAAGGCCGGCCATCCGGTGCTCAATGCCTTCAGCGACTGGCTCAGGGCGAAGCTGTCGGAAAACAGACTGGCGAAATATTGAGGCGGGGCGTTGAAACCGCCGACCGCCACCCGCCCATCTACCAGACGTGAATCAAATTTGCCGATCAGGCGAAAACTATTCGGTTGCGGTGAGCCGCGCGCCTGCCTACGATTTCATCCGGGACTGAGGAAGAGGCAGGATGCAGCAACCCGGCCGGGCGGCGGAAATCAAGGCGAACGGGATCGGCAAGAGCTTCGGCTCGTTCCGGGCGCTGGACAATTTGACGCTCGATATCGGTCGCGGCGAGTTCCTGACGTTGCTCGGCCCCTCCGGCTCGGGCAAGACCACCTTCCTGATGATCCTGGCCGGCTTCGTGCAGCCGACCGAGGGCAGGCTTTTCAGCGACGGCACCGACATCACCGATCGTCCGGCCGAACAGCGCGCCGCCGGCATGGTGTTCCAGGGCTACGCGCTGTTCCCGCACATGAGCGTGGAGCAGAACATCGCTTTCCCGCTCAAGGTTCGCAAGAAATCAGCTGCCGAGATCAAGAAGCGCGTCGGGGAGATGATCGAGCGCGTCGGTCTGGTCGGTCACGAGAAGAAATTGCCCGCGCAGCTCTCCGGCGGCCAGCAGCAGCGCGTGGCGCTTGCCCGCGCACTGGTGTTCGAGCCGGGCGTGCTCCTGCTCGACGAGCCGTTTTCCGCCCTGGACAAGAGCTTGCGCGGCCAGATGCAGGCCGAGATGAAGCGCCTGCATCAGGAAACCGGCACCACGTTCGTTTTCGTCACCCACGACCAGAGCGAGGCGCTGGCGCTGTCGTCGCGCGTCGCCATCTTCAACCACGGTAAATTGCTGCAGGTCGGCGCGCCGGACGAGGTCTATGACCGGCCGGCCAACCGCTTCGTCGCCGAATTCCTCGGCGAGATCAATATGTTGCCGCTGAAAGGCGTGCGCCGAGCCGACAACGGCGCCACCGGCCTGTGCGAGGACCGCGCCGTCAGCCTGCGCGGCAACCCCGGTTCCGTCGGTGGGAACGCCATACTGGCGATCCGGCCTGAATACATGTCCATCGCCTGCGAGGCTTCGGCCGGTGAGAACGGCGTCGCCGCGACAGCAACCAACTCGACCTATCTCGGCGCCGCGACGCGGCTCGATCTGACGACAAGGCAAGGCGCCAAGGTCACGGTGTCGGTACCCAATGAAGTCGCCGCCGCCGCGCTCAGCAAAGGCAATTCCGTGTGGCTGACCTGGCCGGCGGAAAAGGGTTTCCTCCTTCCGGACGGAGGGCAATGACGATCGGTGTGGCGAGACGTTCGCACACCACTTTCCGGTACTATCAACGACAATAAGGGGAACTGACATGACCAACGACACCAAGAAACAAGCTATCGCGAGCCTGTCCGCCAGGGCAGGGCGCGGCGAGATCTCGCGCCGGCAGTTCACGCAGCTTGCAGCACTCGTGCTGGCCGGCACGCCGATGCTGCTGCGTTCGGGCGGCGCATTCGCCGCGGCGAAGGAACTGGTGCTGGTGAACTGGGGCGGCGACGCCATCACCGCCTATGACGCCGCCTATGGCCAGGCCTTTACCAAGGAAACCGGCATCGTCGTCAAGATGGACGGCTCGGGCCCGACCGAGGGCGCTATCGCGGCGCAGTTCAAGAGCGGCGCGCCGACCTGGGATCTCGTCGATGTCGATCCGTTCTCGGCCATCACGCTCGGCGGCCAGGGCATGCTCGAGCCGATCGACTACACCGTCGTCGACAAGAAGAAGATGCGGCCGGGTTTCGGCTGGGACTATGCCGCCTCGACCTACTTCTTCTCCTACATCATCGCCTATGATTCCGAGAAATACGGCAAGGACGCGCCGACCGGCATGGCCGATTTCTTCGACGTGAAGAAGTTCCCCGGCAAGCGCTCGCTCTACAAATGGGGTGTTTCGAGCTGGGAGGCTGCCCTTCTCGCCGACGGCCTCGCGCCGGCCTCGCTGTATCCGCTCGACCTCAAGCGCGCGCATGACAAGATCGCCGCTTTCAAGGAAAACGTCGTCGCCTATTGGGGCGGTGGCGCCGAGAGCCAGAGCGTGCTGCTCAACGGCGAGGCCTCGATGGCTATCGTGTGGTCGACACGCGCCTCGCTGATCGAGCAGGACTCCGGCGGCAAGATCAAGTTCATCTGGGACCAGGGCTTGATCTCGCCCGGCGCGCTTGCCGTCCTCAAGGGCAATCCGGGCGGCAAGGACGCGGCCATGAAGTTCATCGCCAGCGCCCAGGATCCGCAAAAGCAGCTGATCATGTTCGACAAGCTCGGCCAGGGTCCGGCTAATCCGGCCACCGACGCTCTGATCCCCGCCGACAAGAAGCGCATCAACCCTGTCGACCCGGAAAACATGAAGAAGCAGATTCCGCTCGACATGGACTGGTACGCCAAGAATTACGGGGCGGCCCTCGACGAATACACCAAGATCATCTCCGCCTGATCAGGGCAGGGATGCGGTCCTCTCTTTCCGACAGGACGGGCGCGGCGCTGTTGATGGCGCCGCTGCTCCTGTTCCTCGTGCTGGCCTATGCTTGGCCTTTCCTTGGCGTCGTCAAATGGAGCTTCACGCTGCCGACGCCGGGGCTTGGGCAATATGACGCGCTGCTGACCGACGATCTGGTGCAATCGGTATTCGTCAGGACGCTGCGCATCGCGGCAATCGTCACGGTCGCCTCGGTGGCCGCCGCCTATGCCATCACCCTTATCTGGGTGCGCGGCACGCCGGCGCAGCGCCTTATCGCCGAGTTCTGCATTCTCGTTCCCTTCTGGATTTCCGTGCTGACCCGCGCCTTCGGCTGGGTGGCGCTGCTCTCCAATCGCGGGCTGATCAACACCTGGCTGCAGGCGATCGGCTTCATCTCCGAACCGCTGACCCTGGTGCGCAATGAATTCGGCGTCATCGTCGGCATGACGCATTTCCTCATCCCCTTCGCCGTCTTTCCGCTGGCATCGGCCATGCGCAGCCTCGACGACCGCGTGCTGCTGGCGGCGCGCGGTCTCGGCTCCAGCCGCATGCGCACCTTCTGGTCGGTCTTCGTGCCGATGACCCGCTCCGGAATCATCGGCTCGGCCCTCATCGTTTTCGTCTTTTCGCTGGGCTTCTTCGTCACGCCGGCGATCCTCGGCGGCGGCCGCAGCGTCATGGTGGCCGAACTCATCTATCTCAGGATTTTCCAGAGCCCGGATTGGGGGCTGGGCGCTGCGATCAGTGTCGTGCTCGTGCTGTTCGTCGGCGCGCTGATGGCGCTGCTGTTCCGCTATATCAGGCCGAAGCAATTGGTGTAGCCGAGATGCCGACCTATCGTCCCGGACCCGTCTCGCTCGTCATCGCCGCCTTCGTGGCGCTGTTTCTGCTGATGCCGCTGCTGGCTGTCATCCCGGTGTCGCTGACGCCAAGCCGCATGCTGGCGATGCCGACGGGTGAACTGTCGCTGCGTCACTACCGCTCGCTGATCGAGGATCCGCGCTGGATCGACTCGATCCTGCTCTCTATCCGGATCGGCGTGGTCAGCAGCGCTTTCTCCACCGTGTTGGCGCTATGCTTCAGTCTCGGCGTCTGGATGTTCCAGCCGCGCTTCACGGCAGCGCTCGTCGGCTTCGTGCTGCTGCCCATGGTGGTGCCGCCAGTGGTCTCGGCGATCACGCTCTACTTCCTGTTGACCTCGATCTCCGGTTTCAGCTCGTTCTTCGGCTATGATACCTGGCTTGGCGTCGCCATGGCGCACTCGGTGATGACGGTGCCTTTCGCCACCGTGCTGATGCTGGTGTCGCTCAGTCAACTGGACAGGCGCATCGACTTAGCCGCTCGGGGCCTCGGTGCCACCGTGTGGGAGCGCGCCACCCGCGTCATCATGCCCAACATCAAGTTCGGCATCATCACCGCGGCGTTGCTGTCCTTCGTGCTCTCCTGGGAAGAGATCGGCGTCACCTTGTTCATCACTTCGGTCAACGCCATAACGCTGCCGAGGCTGATGTGGATGGGCCTGCGCGACAATATCGACCCGGCGATCGCTGCATTGTCCGTGATCCTGATCATCATCACCGTGCTGGTGCTTGCGGTGCGCAGCTTCATCGTCAGGCTACGCACGCGCTGACGGGTGTGCCGGCGAAGTCGTATTTTCGAGATCATCGGCATTCATGATCACGGTGACGAATCGCCATCGCCTTCGCGTGGCGAACCGCTATATCTGGCAAGGCATGCAGACATGGACGGGCTTCGGAAAAGCATTGTCGATGGCGCAACGATTTGAGGAAAAGGACGATGACCGCGCCCGGCGATTTGCAGCAGGCCCTGTTTCTGAGACTGAAAAGCGATGCATCCCTGTCGGCGTTGCTGGGCGGTGCCGGTCTGCTCGAACGGGCGGCCGACAACGCCGCTTTCCCGTATGTGACCTGTGGCCAGACCAGTGCCTTCGACTGGGATACCGGGGTCGAAGACAACGACGATCAGTTGATCACGCTGCATGTCTGGTCGAAAGCTCATGGCGATGCCGAAACGCTTGCCATCATGGACGCCATCAAGGCACGCCTTGCCGACGCGGTGCTGGTGATAGGCCCTCGCGGCCAGACACGGCTGTCGCTTGAGTTCACCGAAGCCCGCTATGACGAGGAACTCCTTGTGCACCACGGGCTGCTGCGGTTTCGGGCGCTGACGCAGGAAAATGCCTGAGGCGCTTTCAATATGACTGAAACGGAGTCTAGACTGGCGTTTCCGTGATTTTGTCGGGTTGGGGCGTCCAAATCGCGATCGGTCGTCGCGCGTTTCAGGGGTGTAGCGGACATGGTTTTTGTATCGATCACCGTTCATTTCACGTTCAGCACCGAAGCGTTACAACGCCGGTCATGAAAACGCTCCGCTCCCATTTCCGAACCGCGACCCTGGCGTTTTGTACCGCCGGGATATTTGCGTCGCAGGCGATGGCGGTGCCGGCCATCGCGCCCGACCAGGCCACCCCGATCGTCCTGGCAGCGTCGGATTGCTACGCGATCGGCCTGCAGGTGGCCTCGCAGAATGGCGGAACGCTGGCCAAGGCCTCGCAGTCGACACGTGGTGGCCAACCGGTCTGCGTCATCGTCGTGCTGGTGCCTGGCAAGGACGGACAGCGACCGCGCCGTTCCGAGATTGTCGTTCCGCAGAACTGACCCCGCCGTTTCCCAGGCCGCGGGAATCGGCCTATATCTGAGCCGAATACTTCAACAGGTATCGATCTCCGCATGCGCGTACTGGTCGTCGAGGATGACAAGGATCTCAACCGGCAGATAGCGGACGCGCTGGTCGACGCCGGCTATGTCGTCGACCGTGCCTTCGACGGCGAGGAAGGTCATTTCCTCGGCGATACCGAACCTTACGACGCCGTCGTACTCGATATCGGCCTGCCGCAGATGGACGGCATCAGCGTCGTCGAGCGCTGGCGCCGCGGCGGCCGCAAGATGCCGGTGCTGATCCTGACCGCGCGCGACCGCTGGAGCGACAAGGTCTCCGGCATCGACGCCGGCGCCGACGACTATGTCACCAAGCCGTTCCATATCGAGGAGGTGCTGGCGAGGGTCAGGGCGTTGATCCGCCGCGCCGCGGGCCACGCTTCGTCCGAACTGACATGCGGACCGCTGCGCCTCGACACAAAGGCCTCGAAGGCCGATGTCGACGGCGTGCCGCTTAAGCTGACCTCGCATGAATTCCGCCTGCTCGCCTATCTGATGCACCATATGGGCGAAGTCGTGTCGCGGACCGAACTGGTCGAACATCTCTATGATCAGGATTTCGACCGCGATTCCAACACCATCGAAGTCTTTGTCGGGCGGCTGCGCAAGAAGATGGGCATCGACATGATCGAAACCGTACGCGGCATGGGCTACCGCATGCGTGAGCCGGAGGCGTAACTCGGAACCGCTCAAACCAACCGCAAGGACGCCGCTTTCGCTGCGTTTGTGGCCGCGTTCGCTGACGTTCCGCGTGATCGCCTTTTCCACCGTGTGGGCGATCCTGACCCTTGTCGTCATCTTCACCCTGATCACCACGCTCTATCGCCAGGCCAGCGAACGCGGTTTTGACAGCCTGCTTTCGGCGCATCTGTTCAACCTGATCGGCTCCGTCGGCGTTTCCGACACCGGCGCTCTCACCGGCGCTCCCGACCTCGGCGACCTCAGGTTTTCGGAGCCGAATTCGGGCTGGTACTGGTCGGTCGAGCCCGCTTCGGAAGGTGTGCATGGCGACCTCCATTCGTCGTCGATGACCACATCGATCCCGTCGCCAAGCGTTGCTGAAGTGCCGTTCAATGCCAGCTTCCAGCGCAGCTATGCGGCCGAAGGCATCGCCGGCGAGCAACTGGTGGTGTTCGAGAGCGAGTTCGTCCTCGATGCGAAGAACCGCGCCGCGCGCTTCCGCGTCATGGGCAACAAGACCGAGCTGGAGCAGGAGATAAGCACCTTTCAGCGCCGCTTGCTGACCTATCTCAGCCTGTTCGGTATCGGCATGATCGCCATCAACGCGATCGCCATCCTGCTCGGCCTGCAGCCGCTGCGCAGGGTCCGCAACGCCCTTGCCATGGTGCGCGAGGGCACCGCGCAGAGGCTTGACGGCCGCTTCCCGGCCGAGATCGAACCATTAGCCAACGAAACCAATGCCTTGATCGAAAACAACAAACGCATCGTCGAGCGTTCGCGGACGCAGGTCGGAAATCTCGCCCACTCGCTGAAGACACCGCTCGCGGTGCTGCTCAACGAAGGCCGCGCGCTTGGCGGTGCCAAGGGACAATTGATCGCCGAGCAGGCCGCTTCCATGCAGATGCAGGTCGACCATTACCTGCAGCGCGCCCGCGTCGCGGCGCAACGCGACAGCGTCGTCTACCGCACGCCGGTAGCGCCGCTGGTGCAGCGCATGGTGCGGGTTCTGCAGAAGCTCCACCCGAGGACCAGCCTGTCACTATCGCTGCCAGCCACCGAGATCGTCTTTGCCGGCGAGCGCGAGGATCTCGAGGAGTTGCTCGGCAATCTTCTCGAAAATGCGATGAAATGGGCGAAGAGTGCCGTCGTGGTGTCGGTCGTGCCCTTGGTCAGCAAGGATGAGAGCCTGTTCGAGATCAGCATCGAGGATGACGGGCCGGGCATTCCCGAGGACAAGGCGCGCGAAGCCCTGAAGCGGGGACGCCGCCTCGATGAGACAAAGCCCGGGACAGGTCTAGGCCTCGCCATTGTCGCCGACCTCGTGAACGAGTATGGCGGCATCCTGGCGCTGGAACGGTCCGGCATGGGCGGATTGAAGGCGGCGGTGCGATTGCGGAGCCTTCAGTGATGCTTTCCATGGCCAATCGACACCGATGGGCGACGCATGGTATGGCGGCGTATCGATTGATCCCGGAGTGGCCGGCAGTGGCCAAATTTCCGACAAATATCAACATTATGGCCACGCCCACTTCTCCGATGACGCGGCCTCCGGCGCATCCATGGCAGGCTCCAACTCAAGAGAACCGGTTGTTGGCATGAAGATTCGCGTCGCGCTTGTTTCCGCACTGCTGGCCGTATCCGGCTGCACCACCTTGAGCGGCAAGGGTCCCACTGTCGCGCCGACACCAGCCTCGACGCCTCCGTCGGCCGGCAAGGTCACCAAGTCGATCATTTCGGCGATGGGCGGCGGCCTCGTCGGCGGGTCGATCGGCAATGGCCTCAGCGACGCGGAGAAGCGCAGCGCGCTGGAGGCAGAATACAAGGCGCTCGAATACACGACGAGCGGTCAGAAGGTGACCTGGAAGGGTGATCAGGCTTCGCATTATGGGGAGGTGGTTCCAGCCCAACCCTATCGGGTCGGTTCGCAGGACTGCCGCCAGTACACGCAGACCGTCTTCACCGGCGGAGCGGGCCTCACGGCCCGCGGAACAGCGTGCCGCAATGCCGACGGCAGCTGGACACCGCTGACCTGATCCTGATCGGCTCCGGTGGGAAGCCGGCCGGTTGATGTCGATCAAGGACTTTCGGCGCGCTTGCCGTCAAAGCGTCGCAGGATGTCTGTGTTGGCAGGGCACGGCTCTGCCGTTATTGGAAGAACCATGCTGTTCTGGGTCATAGCCGCAATACTGACGCTGGGTGCGAGCCTGGCGGTGCTGCTGCCGCTGGCCGGCGGGTCCAGGGGGGCGTCGTCGAGCGGCGATCACGATCTGGAAGTCTATCGCGATCAATTGTCCGAGCTTGACCGCGATGCCGCGCGTGGCTTGATCCAGCCGGCGGAAGCGGCCGAAGCGCGCGCCGAGATCGCGCGCCGCATCCTTCGCCTCGACAGTGCGGATCGAGCCGGCAAGACACCGGCCAGGCAGACGTCCGTCACGGCAAGGCTGATCGCGACCATGACCGTGCTGGCGGTGCCGCTGGTCAGCTGGGGTCTTTACAGCCAGATCGGTTCGCCCGACCTGCCGTCACAGCCGCTCAGCGAACGGCTGGCCAAGAATCCGGCCGACAGTTCGGTCGACGAATTGGTGGCGCGGGCCGAAGCCCACCTTGCCGCCAATCCTTCCGATGGGAGGGGATGGGAGGTTCTGGCCCCGGTCTATCTGCGCATGCAGCGCTTTTCCGATGCTGTGGCCGCCTACCGCAACGCCATCCGCCTCGACGGCGACAGCGCCGTCCGCCAGGCCGGCCTTGGCGAGGCAGTCGCCGGTGCAGCCGGTGGCGTTGTTTCCGCCGATGCCCAGGATGCCTTCGAGGCGGCGCTGAAGCTCGATCCGGCCAACATGAAGGCCCGCTTCTATCTCGCCATGGCTTTGGCGCAGGAAGGGCGCAACAAGGAGGCGATCACGGCCTGGCAGGCGATGCTGGGCACGTTGCCACCGGATTCGCCGTGGCGCGGCGCGGTCGAACAGGCACTGGCCAAATCCGGCACGCCCGAAGTCGCCTCCAGCGCCGCCGCAAAAGGCCCTGATACCGCGGAGATCGACGCCGCGTCCTCCATGTCGCCGCAGGATCGGGAAGCGATGATCAACACGATGGTCGCAAGCCTCGACGAGAAATTGCGTCAAAATCCGCGTGACGCGGAAGGATGGATGCGGCTCGTTCGTTCCTACGTTGTGCTGGGCAAGGCCGATCAGGCGCGCGATGCTCTGGGGCGCGCCATCGCCGTCTTTGGCGCCGGCAGTGACGAGGCCAAGAAATTCACCGCCTTTGCCGCCTCGCTCGGCCTGACGGCGACGGAGTAGAACGTGTCATGACACGCAAGCAGAAACGATTGTCGGTCATCTTGGGAGGATTGGCTTTCCTGGGCGCCGCCACGGGGCTGACCTTCTACGCGCTTGGCCAGAAGGCCTCCTATTTCTACATGCCGGCTGACCTCACCACCGCCAGCATCCAGCCCGGCCAGCGCATCAGGCTGGGGGGGCTGGTCGAAAAAGGCACGATCCAGCGCGGGCAGGGCGCGACCGTCGCCTTTTCAGTCACCGACACGCTTAAATCGGTCAAGGTCACCTATACCGGCATCCTGCCCGACCTCTTCCGTGAACAGCAGGGCGTCATCACCGAGGGCACCTTCGGTCCGGATGGCATATTCGTTGCCGATAGCGTTCTGGCCAAGCATGATGAGCGTTACATGCCCAAGGAAGTGGCCGACGGCCTCAAGGCCAAAGGTGTGTGGCAGGAGAGCAAGAGTGAGTAGCTCTGGCAGGACAGCAAAAGTGAACTGCACGCATGGTTGAAATCGGACATTTCGCCCTGGTCCTGGCGTTTGCGCTTTCCATGGTGCAGACGATCGTGCCGCTCTTTGGCGCGCACCTGAACAACCAGCGCCTGATGGCCGTCGGCGGCCCCGTCGCGGTGACCGGCTTTGCGCTGACGGCGCTGTCCTTCGCAGCACTTGCGAGTGCCTACGCGAACTCCGATTTCTCGGTGGCGAACGTCTGGGAAAACTCGCATTCGCTGCAGCCGCTGATCTACAAGATCACCGGAACCTGGGGCAATCATGAAGGCTCGATGCTGCTCTGGGTGCTGATCCTGACCTTCTTCGGCGCGCTTGTCGCAGCTTTCGGCTCGAATCTGCCAGCCACGCTGCGCGCCAACGTGCTTGCCGTTCAGGGCGCGATCGGTGCCGCCTTCTTCCTCTTCATCCTGGCCACGTCCAATCCTTTCATCCGGCTCAATCCAGCGCCGATCGAGGGTCGCGACCTCAACCCGGTCCTGCAGGATCTCGGCCTCGCCATCCATCCGCCGCTGCTCTATCTCGGCTATGTTGGCTTCTCGATCTGCTTTTCCTTCTCGGTCGCTGCCCTCATCGAGGGCCGCATCGACGCCTCCTGGGCGCGCTGGGTGCGGCCGTGGACGCTGGTCGCCTGGATGTTCCTGACCGGCGGCATCGCCATGGGATCATACTGGGCCTATTACGAACTCGGCTGGGGCGGCTTCTGGTTCTGGGATCCGGTCGAGAACGCCTCTTTCATGCCGTGGCTGGCGGGCACCGCGCTTTTGCATTCGGCCATCGTCATGGAAAAGCGCTCGGCCTTGAAGATCTGGACGCTGCTGCTCGCCATCCTCACCTTCTCGCTGTCGCTGCTCGGCACGTTCCTGGTACGTTCGGGCGTGCTCACTTCAGTGCATGCCTTTGCCACCGATCCGACGCGCGGCGTCTTCATCCTGTGTATCCTGACGCTGTTCATCGGCGGCTCGCTGGCGCTGTTTGCGCTGCGTGCCTCGAGGTTGACGGCCGGCGGCCTGTTCCATCCGATCTCGCGCGAAGGCGCGCTCGTGCTCAACAATCTCTTTCTGACCACGGCGACCGCCACCGTGCTGGTCGGCACGCTCTATCCGCTGGCATTGGAGGCACTCACAGGCGACAAGATCTCGGTCGGTGCGCCGTTCTTCGATCTGACTTTCGGCCCATTGATGCTGCCGCTTCTAGTCCTCGTGCCGCTCGGGCCGCTGCTGGCCTGGAAGCGCGGCGACGTCATCGCCGTGTCGCAGCGCCTGATGGCCGCCTTCGCCCTGGCGCTGGCGGCGATGCTGGTCACCGGTCTGTTCATCGACGGGGCGTCGGTATTCGCCGCACTCGGCATCGGTCTTGCCGTCTGGCTGGTCGCCGGCGCGCTCACCGACCTTGCCGTCAAGTCGGGCGTTGGATCGGTTGCCCCGGCCGTTATGGTCAGGCGCCTCGCCGGCCTGCCGCGCTCGGTGTTCGGCACGGCATTGGCCCATTTCGGCCTCGGCCTGACTTTGCTCGGCATCGTCGCCACGCTCTCCTTCGGTACCGAGAAGATCCTGACGATGCGCGCCGGCGAGACCGTGGAATTGTCAGGCCATACGCTGCGTTTCGTCGGGCTTTATCCGGCGCAGGGGCCAAACTACAGCGAGGATCGCGGCCGTTTCGAACTGATCGGCATCAGTGGCAGCGCTGTCGGCGAAATCAGTTCCGCCAAGCGTTTCTACCCGGTCCGGCAGACGACGACGACCGAGTCCGGCATCAAGACGCTCGGTCTTTCCCAGCTCTACATCTCGCTCGGCGACGAAGGCAAGGACGGTTCGGTCGTGGTGCGCCTGTGGTGGAAACCGCTGGTGACGCTGATCTGGGGCGGCGGCCTGATGATGATGGCGGGTGCGGGCATGTCGCTGATGGATAGACGCCTGCGCGTCGGCGCGCCCTCGCGGCGTCGCAAGCAGGCGGTGGCGCCGGCGGGCCTGCCGTGAAGCCCAGGCTTTCCCTGACCTCGATTGTCCTGCTGCTGGCACTCCTCTTCGCCGGTGCCGCGCACGCGGTGAAGCCCGACGAGATGCTGGCCGATCCGGCGCTCGAGACGAGGGCCCGGGCTCTGTCGGAAGGCCTGCGCTGCATGGTCTGCCAGAACCAGTCGATCGATGAGTCCGATGCAGACCTTGCCCGCGACCTGCGCATCCTGGTGCGCCAGCGCCTCGTCGCCGGCGATAGCGACCAGCAGGTGATGGACTATGTGGTTTCGCGCTACGGCGAGTTCGTGCTGTTGAAGCCTCGCTTCGACCTGCGCAACGCGCTGCTTTGGGGCACGCCTGTTCTTTTGCTCCTGGTGGGCGGCATGTTTATCGCGCTGAACGCCCGCTCGCGTCGGAAGCTGGCGACAAAATCCCTCTCGGCCGACGAACAGGCAGCGCTGGACGCGATCCTGCGCCGCGACTGACAGGCAAGGTCGTCTGGCCGCCAGGCAGCCCGCCAACATTACCAAAGTTTCATGCGTCGGAAATGGCGTTGTAATGTGCGCCGCTCTAATTCTCCTTCTTGAGGATGCCGATCAAGGCGCGTCCCTTTGAAAGAGGATGAAAGACCCATGAATATTGCCCCCAATTCATATTCCCGCACCCGCAAGCGTCTTCTGGCTGCCGTCGCGTCCGTTGCGGTTGCCGGCGCGATCGGCGTTGGCGCGCTGACCAGCGGAACGAGCCCCGTTCTGGCCGACGCGGTGCGCGTCGAGGCCCCGCAGGTTCCGAGCTTCGCCGATGTCGTGGAGCGCGTTTCGCCCGCCGTGGTCAGCGTCAAGGTCAAGGCGAAGGTGCAGTCGACCGCGGACGACGGCTCCGACGGTCAGGACGGTTTCGACAATCTTCCCAACAATCCGCAACTGCGCCGCTTCTTCAAGGAGTTCCGCGGCTTTGGCGACCAGGGTGGTCAGAACGACGAAGGGCACCGCCGCTTCGGGCACCGCAACAATGACCAACCGCGTCCGGTGGCTCAGGGTTCCGGCTTCTTCATCTCCGAGGACGGCTATCTCGTCACCAACAACCACGTCGTCGAAGAGGGCACCGCTTTCACCGTGGTGACCAATGACGGCAAGGAACTCGACGCCAGGCTGATCGGCACCGATCCGCGCACCGATCTCGCAGTGCTCAAGGTCGAAGGCGGCGGCAAGTTCACCTATGTCGACTTCGCAGACGATGCCAAGGTTCGCGTCGGCGACTGGGTCGTGGCCGTCGGCAATCCGTTCGGTCTCGGTGGCACCGTCACCGCCGGCATCGTGTCGGCGCGCGGCCGTGACATCGGCGCCGGCCCCTACGACGATTTCCTCCAGATCGATGCCTCGGTCAACCGCGGCAATTCGGGTGGTCCGACCTTCAATCTCAACGGCCAGGTGGTCGGCATCAACACGGCTATCTTCTCGCCCTCCGGCGGCAGCGTCGGCATCGCCTTCGACATTCCCGCCTCGACCGCCAAGCAGGTCGTCGACGATCTGATGAAGAGCGGCACCGTGCAACGCGGCTGGCTTGGCGTCGAGATCCAGCCGGTCACGTCGGACATCGCCGAATCGCTCGGCCTGAAATCCAACAATGGCGCCTTGGTGTCCAGCGCCCAGGACAATAGCCCCGGCAAGAAGGCCGGCATTGCCGCTGGTGACGTCATCACCCAGGTCGACGGCAAGGACGTTGCGTCGCCGAAGGAACTGGCCCGCCTGATCGGTGCCTATTCGCCGGGCAAGTCTGTCGATGTCACCGTGTGGCGCGACGGCAAGAGCCAGACGGTCAAGGTCGATCTCGGCAAGCTGCCGGCCACCGACAAGCAAGCTTCGAACGACCAGCAGCAGCAGCCCGCCGCTCCGGCAAAGCCCGACACGCTGGCCGATCTCGGCCTGACCGTCACCAAGTCGGAAAACGGCAAGGGTTTGGTGGTGACCGATGTCGATCCAAACAGCGATGCCGCTGACCGCGGCATCCAGCCTGGCGACGTCATCACCGCGGTCAACTCGACCGAAGTGAACGGTACCGAGGACGTCAGCAAGGCGATGACCGAAGCGGTGAAATCCGGACGCAAGGCGGTGCTGATGCAGATCACCCGTGACGACAACAACCGCTTCGTCGCGCTGCCGGTCGCCAAGGGCTGAAAACGACTTTTCCAATGCGGCGGTTTCAACACCCCCGAGCCACCGCATGGGAAAGCATGGAGCCGGGTACGTAGTCAGTCATCGTGCTCTCCTCCAGCGGCAGCGGGCTTCCCATCGCCCGCTGCCGCGGCCATTGTCAGCTTTTCGGAAGCGTGCCGTCGCGCCCGATCCGCTAGCGCGCGACTTTGGAGCAAGACGTCCGGGATTTGGCATATCGGGGGAGTTGGCATGTCCGGCGTATCGACGCCGGAGAACAAGGATTTCATTGCGCCCCCCCGGATCATCTAGATCTCGATGCGCTTACGCAAAGGCTGAATGCACATGCCGGCTACTCAACCTTCCAGCGAAATCGCGTATAACGATCCTATGAAGATTCTCGTCATAGAAGATGATCGGGAGGCTGCGGATTATCTGCAGAAAGCCTTTACCGAAGCCGGTCATACCGCGCATGTCGCCGGTGACGGCGAGACCGGCTTCGCGCTTGCCGACGCCGGCGATTATGACGTGATGGTCATCGACCGGATGATGCCGCGCCGTGACGGCCTTTCGGTCATCGCAGGGCTGCGCTCAAGGGGCAACACCACGCCGGTGCTGATCCTGTCGGCGCTGGGAGAGGTCGATGACAGGGTCACCGGCTTGCGCGCCGGCGGCGACGATTATCTGACCAAGCCCTATGCATTCTCCGAACTTCTGGCCCGCGTCGAGGTGCTGAACCGCCGCGCCAGCGCCAAGGAGGCCGAAACTGTCTACCGGGTGGGCGACCTTGAACTCGACCGGCTGTCGCATTCGGTCCGCCGGGCGGCGCGCGAGATCACGCTGCAGCCGCGCGAATTCCGCCTGCTCGAATATCTGATGCGCCATGCCGGCCAGGTGGTGACGCGCACCATGCTGCTCGAAAATGTCTGGGATTACCATTTCGATCCGCAGACCAATGTCATCGACGTTCATGTGTCGCGGCTACGGGGCAAGATTGAAAAAGGCTTCGACAAGCCCATCCTGCATACGGTTCGCGGCGCAGGCTACATGCTGAAGGGCGGCTAGGCGGCAGCATGGCCCTTTCCGTGCCCGCCATCATGAAGACGACGGCTGCGCGGCTTTCGGCGCTCTATCTTCTGCTGTTCGCGCTCTGCGCCGTGCTGCTCGTCTTCTACATGACCTCACTGTCGGCACGCATGCTGACGACGCAGACGCAGGAGACCATCAACGACGAAGTGCTTGGTCTCGCCCGCGCATATCAGCGCGGTGGTCTGCCGGTACTGGTGCGCGTGGTCGAGGCACGCTCCCGACAGCCTGGCGCCAACCTCTATCTAATTGCCGACGCCAATGGCCAGATACTGACCGGCAATGTGCAGAGCCTGGAACCGGGGGTGATCGACACCGAAGGCTGGACAACCCAGCCCTTCTCCTACAAGCGCTTCGGCGAAGGCGAGCTCGACCGCCTGCGCAGCGGAACGTCCGATCAGACGACGTCTCCTTCAACCGGCGAGAACGCGGCGCCGCAGACCGAAGGCGAGAAAGGTCATAACGCCATCGCGCTGGTGCTGCGGCTGCCCAATCAGATGATCATGCTGGTTGGCCGCGATCTTGGCGAACCGGAGCGCTTTCGCGCCGTCATCCGCCGCGCGCTGACGTTGGCGCTTGGCATGATGGGCCTGGGCGGCATCTTGATCTGGTTCTTTGTCGGCCGCACCGCGCTGAAGCGCATCGACGGTGTTTCGGAGGCCAGCCGCCGCATCATGGGCGGTGATCTCTCCGGCCGGCTGCCGGTGACCGGGGCCGGCGACGAGTTCGACAGGCTTTCGGAAAACCTCAACGCCATGCTGGCCAGGATCGCCACGCTCAACGAGGGCCTGAAGCAGGTATCCGATAATATCGCGCATGATTTGAAGACGCCGCTGACCCGGCTGCGCAACAGGGCCGAAGCAACACTTTCCAGCAAGAACAAGCCTGCCGATTATCGCCAGGCGCTGGAAGGCACCATCACCGAGTCCGACCAACTCATAAAGACCTTCAATGCCATCCTGATGATCTCCAGGCTTGAGGCGGGATATTCCTCGGAGCACACCAACCGCGTCGATCTGGCGGCGGCGGTGCGCGATGTCGTCGAACTCTACGAACCGGTGGCGGAGGAGGCTGGCGTTTCCCTCGAAGCCGAGGTGAACGGCGCCTTTGTCGTCAACGGCAATCGCGAACTGATCGGCCAGGCGCTGTCCAACATCGTCGACAACGCGATCAAATATTCGACCGATTCGACGTCCAAGCCGGCGGTTCGCGTGACGCTCGGTCGCACGCATGGCGAAATCAGGCTTTCCGTTACCGACAACGGGCAGGGCATTCCGGATGACGCCGATCGGGCCCGGGCGACCGAGCGGTTCGTTCGGCTGGAGAAGAGCCGCTCGCAGCCCGGCTCAGGCCTTGGACTGAGCCTCGCCAAGGCGGTCATGACGTTCCACTATGGAAGGCTTGATCTCTTGCCTGGCAATCCGGGACTATCCGTGGTCATGAGTTTCCCCGCACGGGAGGATCACTGATGGCTGCGACCGCGAAACGGACGGTCATGGACTGGCTGCTGAAGCCGGCGGTTGCGCTTGCCCCTCTCGACGAGGGCCGGGCTCGACAGGAACTGGCCGAAATTGCCGCCGTGGCACGCGAAGAAGGGCTGGCGCGGCTGGCCGCGTTCCTGGGCGGCATCGGGGAGGGCCAGGCTTTCCTGGCCGCTGTCTTCGACCTCTCGCCATTCCTGCGCGATACGGCGCGACGCCGGCCGCAGATCCTGGACGGTCTGTTCGACCAGCCGATCGAGGCTCGCCTGAAAGCGATCACCACGGCGATCGACCAGGCGCCGCTGGCCGAGGCGGTTTCCGAATCCAGCCTGATGATGGCGCTGCGCCAATGCAAGGCTGAGGCGCATTTCCTGATCGCGCTCGCCGATCTCTCAGGTGACGCCGAAACGTCGCTGACGGTGCGGCGGCTGAGCGACCTTGCCGAAGCTTGCACCCGTGCGGCGGTGGACTTCCTGCTGCGGGACGCGCATGCCCAGGGCAAGCTCAAGCTGCCGGACCTCGGCAACCCGTCGCGGCAGTCCGGCTGGATCCTGCTCGGCATGGGCAAGCTCGGCGCGCATGAGCTGAATTTCTCCTCCGATATCGATCTCGTCGTTTTCTTCGATCCTGAAGCGGCCGCCATGGTCGATCCGCTCGACGCCACGGAGCTGTTTTCGCGCCTGACGCGACGGCTGGTGCGCATTCTGCAGGACCGCACAGAGCACGGCTATGTTTTCCGCACCGATCTCAGGTTGCGTCCGGATCCAGGTTCGACGCCGCTCGCGATTCCGGTCGAGGCGGCACTGCGCTACTACGAAGCGCGCGGCCAGAACTGGGAGCGTGCGGCGATGATCAAGGCCCGTCCGGTGGCCGGCGATCTGGCCGCGGGCGCTGCCTTTCTCAAGGAGTTGCAGCCCTACATCTGGCGCAAATACATGGACTATGCCGCGATTGCCGACGTCCATTCGATCAAGCGCCAGATCCACGCCCACAAGGGCCACGGCGAGATCGCCGTGAAGGGTCACAACGTCAAGCTCGGCCGCGGTGGCATCCGCGAGATCGAGTTCTTCGTCCAGACCCAGCAGCTCATCGCCGGCGGCCGGTTCCAGGAACTGCGTGGCCGTGAGACCGTGCCGATGCTCGGCCAGCTTGCCGCGCGCAGCTGGATCACCGCCGATGCGCGTGACGCGCTTGCCCGCCAATACTGGTTCCTGCGCCGCGTCGAGCACGCCGTCCAGATGGTGGCGGACGAGCAGACGCACACGCTGCCCGAAGACGAGGAAGGGCTGGAGCGGATCGCCCGCATGCTGGGCTTTGCCGATGCGGCCGGGTTTGCCGGCGCGTTCCGAGCCTCGCTGCAGCAGGTCGAACGCCACTATGCGGCGCTGTTCGAGACCGCGCCGGAGCTTTCGGCGGGCATCGGCAATCTGGTCTTCACCGGCGATGTCGACGATCCCGACACGCTGCGGACCTTGCACGGCCTCGGCTTCCAGCGGCCGAGCGACATCTGCCGTGTCATCCGCGGCTGGCATTTCGGGCGCTATCGCGTCACCCAGTCGGCCGAGGCGCGTGAGCGGCTGACGGAACTGACGCCGGCCTTGCTCAAGGCCTTCGGCCAGACGCGCCGGGCGGACGAGGCATTGGTCCGCTTCGACGAGTTCCTTGCCGGCTTGCCAGCCGGCATCCAGCTGTTCTCTCTGCTGCAGTCCAATCCGGCCTTGCTCAAGCTGATGGCGACGATCATGGGCGCCGCGCCCCGGCTGGCGGCGATCATCACGCGCCGCCCCCACGTCTTCGACGGCCTGCTCGACCCCGCCCTCCTGACCGAGCTCCCCGATCGTGCCTATCTTTCGGCGCGGCTGTCCGCCTTCCTCGAAGGTGACAGGGCCTATGAGGAGGTGCTCGACCGGCTGCGCATCTTTGCCTCGGAGCAAAAGTTCCTGATCGGTGTGCGGCTGCTTGCCGGCTCGATTGACCCGGCCCGGGCCGGCCGCGCCTTTTCCGATCTCGCCGACCTCACCATCAAGGCAGCCCTGCGGGCGGTCATCGCCGAATTCGCGGTGCACCACGGCACGATCGCCGGCGGCGTGGTTGCGCTGCTCGGCATGGGCAAGCTCGGCAGCCGCGAATTGACCGCGGGATCGGATGTCGACCTCATCCTGCTTTATGACCACGATGCAGATGCTGACGAATCGGACGGGGAAAGGCCGCTGGCCCCCTCGCACTACTACACCCGAATGACGCAGAGGCTCATTTCCGCCGTCTCAGCGCCGACGGCCGAAGGGGTGCTCTACGAACTCGACCTGCGGCTGCGGCCGTCGGGCAACAAGGGGCCCGTAGCCACCCATATCGATTCCTTCAAGAAATACCAGCGCCAGGAAGCCTGGACCTGGGAGCACATGGCGCTATCGCGGGCGCGCGCCATTGCCGGCGATGCCGGCCTGTGCGCCGAGCTCGAAGCGGAAGTTGCCGCGGTGCTTGGCCAGCCGCGCGACGCGGCAAAGGTGAAGGCAGAGGCCTGGGATATGCGGGCCATGATCGAGACGGAGAAGCCGCCGCGCGACCTCTGGGACATCAAGCTGATCCCCGGAGGACTGATCGATCTCGAATTCATCGCCCAGGTGGCTGTCATCACCGGGCAGGTCGAGGCCGGGCCGCGTGCGACCGGCACAGCCGAGATACTGGCCCGGTTGGCACCTCGCTTCGCCGACGCCGGGGTCAGGCAAGAACTCGGCGATGCGTACAGCCTCTACCTGGCGCTGACCCAGATGACCCGGCTGTGCCTCACCGGAGCCTTCGAGCGCGACGACGTTCCGCCGGGGCTTTCCGATCTGCTTCTGGCTGTCACCGACCTGCCGGATTTCGGTGTGCTGGAAGCACACCTCAAAGAGACGTCGCAAAAGGTCAGGAAGGACTTTGACCTTTTGCTTCGTGCCGGACGACCGTGACGACCGGTTTTCCGGGCCGCATCGGGGGTGACGATGCAACAGGAGAAGACCATGAAAAAGTCAACCAAGCTTGCCCTTGCCTTCGTAGCCCTGGCCGGAGCCGTCGGCACCACGGCCTACGCGGAAAACAATGCCAGCGCAAAAATGCGCGAGGGCATGATGGCGCGTCTCGACAAGGCAATGAGTGATTCAGGTGGCGCCATCACCTTCGACCAGTTTTCCAACGTGATGGACGCGCGACTGAAGAAGCTCGTTGCCGATAATGGCGGCAAGCTGACCGTCGCTCAGCTCGCGGACGCGCTGGAGAAGGCGCGTTTCGAGCGGATGGCCAAGCGCATCATCGCCCGCTATGACACCAAAGGCGATGGTGCTCTGACCGCCGATGATATCGCCGGTCGCCAGAAGAAGGTGTTCGCCCTGCTCGACAAGAACAATGATGGCAAGATCGATAAGAGCGAACTGCCGAAGGGCGGCCGCTTCGGCCGTCACCACCAATGGGATGACCAAGGCAACGACGGCATGCAGTGAAACTGTCTGGCGCAGGCTCCGGTAGTATCATCCGGAGCCTGTCGTTCAGGCCGCTGCCTTGACCGTTGACGGTGCCTTCTTCACCGGGATGCGCACCGAAACGATAGTGCCGACACCTTCGGTCGAACGGATTTTCAGCGCGCCGCCCTGGAGTTCGGCCAGCGAGCGCGAGATGGCGAGGCCGAGCCCCGATCCGGCGTGGTTCTTGGAGAACTGGTTCTGCACCTGTTCGAAGGGTCGTCCAAGCTTGCCGAGCGCCTCCTTCGGGATGCCGCAGCCATTATCCTCGATGGTCAGCACCAGCGCGCCTGATGTGTTGCGGGCCCTGACCGATATGTGACCGCCCTGGCCGGTGAATTTCACCGCATTGGACAAGAGGTTGATGACGATCTGCTTGATGGCGCGGCGATCGGCGAACAAAGTCAACGCGTCGGCGATGCGTGTTTCCACGGTGATCGCCTTTTGTGCCGCCTGCAGGGAGACGACACGCACCGTCTCGCTGATCAACGGCCCGAGATCGATCTGTTCCTGGTCCAGCGAGAACTGGCCGGCCTCGATCTTCGACATATCGAGGATGTCGTTGATGACGCCGAGCAGATATTTGCCGCTGCTGTTGATGTCGGTGGCGTACTCCTCATAGCGCTCCGAGCCCAGCGGGCCGAACAGGCCCTGTTCCATCAGTTCGGAGAAGCCGATGATGGCGTTGAGAGGCGTGCGCAATTCGTGTGACATGTTGGCCAGGAATTCGGATTTGGCCCGGTTCGCCGCTTCGGCGCGCTCGGTTTCCTTCATGTATTTTCGGTTGAGGTCGACCAGTTCGCGCGACCGTTCCTCTTCGGCCCGACGGGCGAGGCTCAGATCATGGATCGTCGCCATCAGCCGGCGCTCGCTGTCGACCAGCTTCTCCTGATGCAGCTTGATCTGGGTGATGTCGGACCCGACCGAGACGGTGCCGCCGTCCCTGGTCCTGAGTTCATTTACCTGCAGCCAGCGGCCATCGGACAGCTGCCGCTCGAAGGTGGCGCCGCCTTGCGGACCATTGGTGTTGGCAAGCCGGCGCTCGGAAGCAAAGGCCAGCATCCGCTCTTCCAGCGACACACGCGTCACACCAGGCATCACGTCGCGATCCGAGAGGCCATTGTCCAGCTGGTATTTGGAGTTGCACATGATCAGGCGCTGGGCCGAATCCCACAGCACGAAGGATTCATTGATGTTCTCGATGGCGGTCCTGAGGCGAAGGTCGGCCGCTTCCGAGCGCAGCGCCAGATGGCGCTGCTCGGTGACGTCGACGGCGATGCCGATCAGCTGGATCTCCGGAGCTTCGGGGTCCATGACTTGCGCCCGGGCGCGCATCCACACCCATTGGCCATCGGCGTGGCGCATCCGGAACACCTGGTCGATGTGATCGATTTCACGGGCGACAATCTTGTTGGCGAGCTCGAACAGGTCACCATCCTCGGGGTGGATGATCTCGTCGACCTCGCCGAAGGACAGCATCGTCTCGCAGGGCTCGTAGCCTAGCATATCGTACATCGAGCGCGACCAGTACATCTTGCCGCGCACCATGTCCCAGTCCCACAGGCCGCAGCGGCCGCGAACCAGCGCCATGTCGATGCGCTGATGCGCTTCGAGATAAATACGGTCGGCTGCCTGCGCGCGCGCAGCCTGTCCGAAATAGGCATAGAGGATGACGATCAGCACGCCTGCCGTCAGCACGAACAGGGTGACGTTCAGCGAGACGGTCTTGCGCCATGTGTCGAAAACCGCTTCCTGCGGCACGAGAGCCGCAGCAGCGCCCTTCCTGTCCTTGGCGAGGCTGACCGCGGCATACCAGTCCTGCCCGCCGATGTTGACCTCCATGACGCCGGCACGGTCGCCGAACATGAACAGAGGCTGCCCGCCCTGGACGAGGCCGTCGAGCGAATGGCCTTGCCAGGGTATCGAGCGCGGCGTCACCGCGGTGATCTTGAAGGCGCTGTCGGTGATGACGAGCACATGGCTGCGGCCCATGGCGCCCTGACGGCTGGTGGTCTCCAGCAGGTCCTGGATGGCGCCGGGTACGGTATCCGAGGTGGCGGCGAGGGAACTGGCGAGCTGTGCCGCCGCCAGCGTGAGGACCGCCTTGGCGTCACGCTCGACATCGTCTCGCTCGTTCATCAGCGACAGGACACGTAGCGCCGCGATGACGACCAGGAAGATGATGATGAGGGCCGGTATCGAGCGGCGCAGCAACGGCTCGGCGGCCAGAAGCCGCTTGTAGGTCGGTTCGGCGATGAGCCGCGTATTCCCGGCAAGGCCGTCGCTTCGCGTTTCGCGCCGCGCAAAAGCCATCCCTCCGGGCGCGCCCCACGCGTCCGCCTTCGCCATAAATGGCACTCCCCGATTTCAGTATGCCCGCATTTCTATGTGCTGGTGATCCGGCAAACACCGCACTTCCGAATCGCCATTAAAGAATCAAAGGTGATTCGCCTTGTCCAGTGGCCCGGCGAAAAAAGATTAAAATTTGATTGAAATATTGGCTTCTGGACGTACGGCGCCTCCGCCTTCTCCCATGGGAGAAGGCTGGGAAGTGGCTACGCCAGCGTGCGCTCGACGATATCCCTCAGATCGGCTGACAGGTTTTCGGCTCCCGCGATCGCAAGCAGTGCCTCTCTCGCCTTGACCTGCCGGCCCGGCTCGAGTGAACGCCACGATCTCAGTGCCGTCGCCAGCCTTGCCGCCACTTGCGGGTTGCGCTTTTCGACCTCGAGCACTGTTTGTACGAAGAACCGGTAGCCTTCGCCGTCAGGGCGGTGGAAGCCGGTCTGATTGGCGCCGGAGAATGTACCGATCAACGAGCGGACCCGATTCGGATTGCTCATCGAGAAGGCCGGATGAGCGGTCAGGACGCGAACCGTGTCCACCGCCTGGGGCCCCGGCACGCTGGCCTGGATCTGGAACCATTTGTCCATGACCAGCGGGTCAGCGGCATACTTCTTTTCGAAGGCCGCCAGCGCTGTATTAGCCTCCGGCGAAGCGTGGTGACGATGCGCGAGCACCGTCAAGGCGGCCGCACGATCGGTCATGTTGCTAGCGGACTGAAAATGCACGACGGCAAGGGCCGCGCCACCTGGCAACAGTGAGAGATAGTCCAAAAGGATGTTGCGCAGGGCGCGCCGGCCAGCACTTGTCGCGTCAGGACTGAACGCGGCCTTGTCCGCAAGGCGGTCATACAGCGGGGCGAAGAGTTCCCGATTGGCTGTGGCGATGGCGAGCGCAAGGGCCTGTCGAGCCGCGTGGATGGCGTCTGGATCAATGTTCTTGCCGATGTCGCGGGCAATGTCGGCATCGGCGGGCAGCGCCAGAGCCAAGGCCCGGTAGGCGGGCTCCAGCGTCTCGTCGCCGGCGATGCTGCCGGCAAGTTCGGTCAGCCGTGGTGCGAACTCGGGCTGCTTGCCGCCGAGGGTTTCACGGAAGGCAACGATCAGCGCGTCGGTGAGCAGCGTGTTGAACGCCTGCCAGCGCGAGAAGGCATCACTGTCATGACGGGCAAGGAAGAACTGGTCATCGGCCTTCTGCTCGACCGCGAGCGTCACCGGCGCCGAAAATCCGCGGTTGAGCGACACCGCCGGGCGTTCGGCAACGCCTGAGAAGCGCACCAGATGTCGGCGCTTGCGGACATGGATGACGCCGTCCTCAACGCTGGCGCCCTCGACGCCGCTATACGTGACAGGCTCGCCGCCGGCGCCAATCAGGCCGAAGGCGAGAGGGATATGCATCAGCCGCTTGCGGCTTTCCGAAGGTGTTGGCGGCACCGACTGCTCGATCTCGAGCGTGAATTCCTGCGCCGCCGGATTGTGCGTCGAACTGACCGTAAGGTTTGGCGTGCCCGCCTGATGGTACCAGAGCGCGAACTGCGACAGGTCGCGGCCCGACGCCCCTTCGAACACCTTGATGAAATCCTCGATTGTCGCGGCTTCGCCGTCATGCCGTTCGAAATAGAGGTCCATGCCGGCGCGAAAGGCCTCGGCACCGAGAATGGTGCGGATCATGCGCACCACTTCGGAGCCCTTTTCGTAGACGGTCGCCGTGTAGAAATTGTTGATCTCGCGGTAGCGGCGCGGCCGCACCGGATGCGCCAGCGGGCCCTGATCCTCGGGAAACTGGTGCGCACGCAGCGTGCGCACTTCGGCGATGCGCTTGACCGCGCGCGAGCGCTGGTCGGCGGAGAACTCATGGTCGCGGAAGACCGTCAGCCCTTCCTTCAGGCAAAGCTGGAACCAGTCGCGGCAAGTGATTCTGTTGCCTGTCCAATTGTGAAAATACTCATGCGCGATGATCGCCTCGATATTGGCGAAATCGGCATCCGTCGCGGTCTCCTGGTCGGCCAGCACATATTTGTCGTTAAAGATGTTGAGGCCCTTGTTCTCCATTGCGCCCATATTGAAATCGGATACGGCGACGATGTTGAAGACGTCGAGGTCGTATTCCCGTCCAAACGCCTCTTCGTCCCATTGCATCGACCGCTTCAGCGCGTCCATCGCATAGCCGGCAAGCTTCTCCTTGCCGGGCTCGACATAGATGCCGAGTTCGACCTTGCGGCCCGACATCGTGACGAAACTGTCGGCGACCTTGCCGAGATTACCGGCCACCAGTGCGAACAGGTAGGACGGCTTGGGGAAGGGATCGTGCCAGATGGCATAGTGCCGGCCGTCGCCGAGGTCGCCCTTGTCGACCGGGTTGCCGTTGGACAGAAGTAGCGGCGCCTCGTCGCGCAGCGCTTCGATCCGCACGGTGTAGACGGACAGGATATCGGGGCGATCGAGGAAATAGGTGATGCGGCGAAAGCCCTCGGCCTCGCATTGCGTGCAATAGACGTTGTTCGAGCGGTAGAGACCCATCAGGGCTTCATTGCCGGCCGGCGCCACTTCTGTTGCGATCAGCAACCGGAAGCGGCCCGCTGCCGGTGGCTTGAGAATGGTCAACTGGTCGGGGCCGACCAACAGATCCGCCGGCTTCGCTTTCTTGCCGTCGATCTCGATGCGTTTGAGCGTCAGCCCGTCGCCGTCGAGCACCAGCGGCGCCGACGCGGCAACGCCCGCCCGACGCTCGATCGTCAATATTGCGGTGACGATCGTGGCCTGGGGCGAAAGACGGAATTCAAGGTTCGTTTCCGGAATGAGGTAGTCGCTGGGGCGATAGTCTTCCAGTTTGAAGACCTGGCCTGTGTCAGTGCGCATTCCCTGGCTTTTCCTGTCTTTCCGGGGACCAGACATGGTCTGACTGGTCCAAAAAATTCGAAGCCCGCGCTCTTTACACGAAACAGTCCTTCGACAAAACTGTGAGAAGGCCGATTTCCAGGCGCTCCTTCCCAACCATCACGAGGCAGTCATGACCGTCGGGCCGAAAATCGGGACGGGCGGACAACGCGGGGACGGATCTGAGCAATGATCAAGGACGCATCGATAGCGTGACATCAGGAGTGAGGGCGCAAGCAGAGACCACCGGCGGCCACGGCACATCGAGGGGCATCGCGCTGAAGATCGTCTCCGTGGCGGTTTTCGTCGGCATGCAAACCTGCATCAAGGCCGTCGGCGACGTGCCCGCGGGCCAGATCGTCTTCTTCCGCTCCTTCTTCGCCATCTTCCCGATCATTGCTTTTCTGGCATTCAAGAGACAGCTGTCCACGGCATTCGTCACCAAACGACCTTTCAACCATGTCACGCGCGGCATCGTTGGCGTCGGCGCCATGGGACTTGGCTTCTTCGCGCTGACCAGGCTGCCGCTGCCGGAGGCGATCACCTTGAACTATGCGCAGCCGCTGCTGGTCGTGGTGTTCTCCTCGATCTTCCTCGGCGAGACGATCCGCGTCTATCGCTGGAGCGCCGTTGCCGTTGGTCTTATTGGCGTGCTCATCATTTCGTGGCCGGAACTGACCCTGCTCAACTCGGGCGAGGGGCTCGACGATCAGGAGGTCCTGGGCGTGGTGGCCGTGCTGGTGGCCGCGGCCATCTCGGCTGTCGCCATGCTGCTCGTGCGCAATCTCGTGCAGACCGAGAAGACGGCGACCATTGTGCTATGGTTCTCCTCGACGGCGAGCGTGCTCTCGCTGCTGACGCTGCCTTTCGGCTGGCAATCGCTGACGCAAATGCAAGCCGCGCTCCTCGTGCTGGCCGGGTTTTGCGGCGGCCTCGGTCAGATCCTGATGACGGCGGCTTACCGGCATGCCGAAGCGTCGGTCGTGGCGCCCTTCGAATACACCTCGATGATCCTCGGCGTCGTCGTCGGTTATTTCGTTTTCGGCGATGTGACCTCGCTCAGCACCCTGGTCGGTGGTGTGATCGTGGTGGCCGCCGGTATCTTCATCATCTGGCGTGAGCGTCAACTCGGCCTGGAACGCACGAGGACGCGAAAGGCGGCCTTGCCGCAAGGCTGATCACGACCGTTCGGCCCGTTCCTTCGTCAGCCGCACCAGCACCGCTCGTGTCTGTTCGTCCGCCGGGAAAAAGGATTCGATCGCCAGCTCCGACAAGGTCACGTCGAGCGGTGTGCCGAACACCGTTATGGTGCTGATGAACGACAGCACCTGATCGCCATGGGCAAGTCTGAGCGGATGCGCGATGGCATTCGGCTCGACGGGCGCCGGCCGGCTGCCCATGAGGCCGGAAGGGTAGCCACGCAATTCGCGCTCCAACTCGATCAGAACCGGGTCGTCGGTGGCATCGTTCTGGTGCTTCAGGCGCTGGAGCAGATGCGTGCGCCATTCCTGGAGGTTGACGATGCGCGGCGCGATGCCGCCAGGGTGAAGGCTGAGGCGAAGCACGTTGACAGGTGGTGCCAGCAAGGAAGCCTCGCTGACATCGGCGAGCAAGGGCGCAATCGCGGCATTCGCCGAAACCAGGTTCCAGTGCCGGTCGACAGCGAGCGCCGGAAAAGGCTCGTGCCCCTTGAGCACGATCTCGACCGCCGCCATCGCCGGTGCCAGCGTCGCGTCGCTGAGCGGCCGTTCGCTGAAGCTGGGCGCGAAGCCCGCCGCCAGCAGCAATTGGTTGCGTTGCCGAAGTGGAATCGAGAGCTGCTCGGCAAGATGCAGCACCATGTCGCGCGAGGGCGCGGCGCGTCCGCTCTCGACGAAGCTCAGATGCCGCTGCGAAATCTCGGCCTCCGTGGCGAGGTCGAGTTGGCTCATGCGGCGGCGCGTACGCCATTCCCGGATCAGACTGCCGGCGGAGGGCTGGGCTGTTGTCATGGAGGGATGGTTAGGCCGAGGCCAGGCGCATTTCAATTACCTGAGAGGTTATCGCTGGAGCAACTCCAGGAAAAGTGCGTTGCGGTTTTCCGTCCGGAATTGCGTAAGGACAAAGAGTCTAGGACAGCGCCCGCAGCTTCGCCTTCACTTCGAGAAAATCCCGCCAGGCCAGCTTCTTGTGGGCCGGTGTTCGCAGGAGATAGGCCGGGTGCAGTGTCGGCATGGCCGGAATGGCGGTGCCGGAGGCCGTTGTGTGGACGCGCCAATTGCCGCGCAGCCTGAGGATGCCTTCGGAGGTGTTGAGCAAGGTCTTGGCCGACGGGCCGCCGAGATTGACCAACACCTTGGGATTGACCAGCTCGATCTGCCGCTCGATGAAGGGCCGGCAGATCTCGGTCTCATGCGGCGTCGGCGTGCGGTTGCCCGGCGGCCGCCACGGAATGACGTTGGCAATGTAGACGGATGTGCGGTCGAGCCCGATCGCGGCCAGCATGCGGTCGAGCAACTGGCCGGAACGGCCGACGAAGGGTAGCCCCTCGATGTCCTCGTCACGGCCCGGCGCTTCGCCCACCAGCATGACCGCGGCCTCCGGATTGCCGTCGGCGAACACCAGGTTCTTGGCGGTGGCCTTGAGATTGCAGCCGTCGAACGCCGCCATGTGCTGGCGCAGCTCTTCGAGGGTGGAAGCGCGCGCCGCGATTTGCCGGGCGAGGGCGGCCTGCGCCTCGTCGGGCACGGCGGCGGCCACGGTACGCGCCGGCGCATCCGGCACCTTGCTTGCATCCAACCCGGGCGATGCCGTTTGCTGACCTGCAGCTCTGCTTTGGTCGCCGCGGGGGGCCAATGAGGGCCGCTCCTGGGGTCTGTTTTCGTGGGCGGGCGCGACCGGTGCAGGCGCGCGCTCGGATTGCTTCGGACGAGAAGCTTCGGCGAACCGGTTGATGGGTGTGTCCTCCAACGCCTCGTCGACGCCCGTGCTGGCATAAAAGGCGAGCAGCTCGGCGACTTCGGCTGGGGTGTTGGGGGCGGTGGCAGTCATGGCGCCACCATCGTCCGCGCGACCATGATTTGCAAGTTGTTCAGACCGCGCTATCCCGTCGGTATGCGTGGGTCCTGCACCAGATAGAAGGTCCATCGCGGCGTGTAATCGGTCATCAGGAATTCGAAGCTGGCGGTCTTCAGCGGGTCGACCTTGCCATTCCTGAACAGCAGCCGGTCATAGGGTTCGAAGTCGCGGTCGAAATCGGCGAAATTGCTGGACCAGATGTTCTCGGGCGTCTTGTTGCGCTGGTCGAACGAAAGTCCGTCTCCAAACACGCTTGGCTGATCCAGTATTTCCTGAAGCTCGAACTGGAACTCGATCCAGGCCTGGCCGCTGTTGTTGAGCACGTCGATGCGCATATACATGATACCGTTGGCGAACTCACCCGCCTTGCCGAATGGCTGGATCGGCTTTGTCGTGCGGATGGTCAGCGTCACCGGTGTCGCTGAATTCAGCTCTTCGGTGATGACCAGCGGATCGTCCTTCGTTCCGATGCCTGAGGCTCCGGTGATGCGGAAGCCGCCAAGCTCGTCGGAGAAGGAGTAGGCGCCTGTTGCCCAGACCTTCACCTCGTTCGGGGCGGCGTGACCTGGTGCCAACGTCAGAAGAGCAAGAAGAATCGCCCGGCTGGCCCGGCCGGGCGTCGATGGAAAGCGCGTCGAAGAAAAGCCGGCTGGCCCGGGAATGCGCATGGCGGGAAGTATGGCCGATAAGCAAGCCGTCGAACAATTAAAAAACGCTGGGTTGGCGGGCCGCGCTGTGCAGAAACGGCTACGATGCCGCAAGATGCGCGACTTTTTGGCCAAATCCGCATTGTCACGCATGCGCCGGTTTCCTGTCGTCAATTGATGCGCTATGCAGCGCAGGAGCCAGCAAGATGCGCGACCAGCGGCAAGCCAGTGCGGAGGGGTTGATGAGCGATATCGAACGCGAAAGCATGGAATTCGACGTGGTCATCGTCGGTGCCGGACCGGCCGGCCTTGCCGCGGCCATCCGCCTCAAGCAGGTCAATCCCGAGCTTTCCGTCGTCGTGCTGGAAAAGGGCGGCGAGGTCGGCGCCCATATTCTCTCGGGCGCCGTCGTCGATCCGATCGGCATCGACCGGCTGCTGCCTGGCTGGCGCGAAGAGGAAGGTCACCCTTTCAAGACGCCCGTCACCGCGGATCATTTCCTGGTGCTCGGCCCGGCCGGCTCGTTCCGCCTGCCCAATTTCCTGATGCCGCCGCTGATGAACAACCACGGCAATTACATCGTCTCGCTCGGTAATGTCTGCCGCTGGCTGGCGACCAAGGCCGAGGCGCTTGGCGTCGAGATCTATCCGGGCTTTGCCGCCGCCGGGCTGCTCTATAATGGAGAAGGCGCCGTCACCGGCGTCGTCACCGGCGACATGGGCGTCGAGAAGGACGGCACGCATGGCCCGGGCTTCGCGCCGGGCATGGCACTGATGGGCAAATATGTGCTGATCGGCGAAGGCGCGCGCGGCTCGCTCACCAAGCAGCTGATCGCCAGATACAAGCTTTCCGACGGCCGCGAGCCCGGCAAGTATGGCATCGGTCTGAAGGAACTCTGGCAGGTCAAGCCGGAGAACCACCGGCCGGGCCTGGTGCAGCATTCCTTTGGCTGGCCGCTTGACATGAAGACTGGCGGCGGCTCGTTCCTTTACCATCTGGAGGACAACCAGGTGGCGGTCGGCTTCGTCGTCCACCTCAACTACAAAAACCCATATCTGTCGCCCTTCGAGGAATTTCAGCGCTTCAAGACCCATCCGGCGGTCGCGGGGACGTTCGAAGGCGCAAAGCGGCTCGGCTACGGCGCGCGCGCCATCACGGAAGGCGGTTGGCAATCGGTGCCGAAACTGTCCTTCCCTGGCGGCGTGCTGATGGGCTGCGCGGCGGGCTTCGTCAACGTGCCGCGCATCAAGGGCTCCCACAATGCGGTGCTGTCGGGAATGCTGGCGGCCGAGCATGTCGCCGAGGCGATCGGCGCCGGCCGTGCCAATGACGAGCTTTCCTCCTACGAGGCGGCGTGGCGCGCGACCGACATCGGAAAGGATCTGAAGAAGGTGCGCAACGTCAAGCCGCTCTGGTCGCGCTTCGGCACCATCGTCGGCGTCAGCCTCGGTGGCCTCGACATGTGGCTGAACACGCTGTTCGGTTTCTCGCCCTTCGGTACGCTGAAGCATGGCAAGGCCGACTATGCCACACTCGAACCCGCCGCCCAGCACAAGAAGATCGCCTATCCGAAGCCGGATGGCGTGCTGACATTCGACCGCCTGTCCTCGGTGTTCCTGTCCAACACCAATCACGAGGAAAACGAGCCGGTGCACCTCATCGTCGGCGACATGGCGCTGCAGCAGCGCTCCGAGCACGATGTCTTCGCCGGGCCTTCCACACGCTATTGCCCGGCCGGTGTCTACGAATGGGTCGACAAGGACGGCAACGCAGCCGCCGATCCCTCGGCCAAGGACGTGCGCTTCGTCATCAACGCGCAGAACTGCGTCCACTGCAAGACTTGCGATATCAAGGACCCGAACCAGAACATCAACTGGGTGCCGCCGCAGGGCGGAGAAGGCCCGGTCTACCAGAATATGTGAGTGGCGGCCGATCTGCTGCCGCCATCGCGAGACTGGCGGCTTCGCGCAAGCCCGTTGAAGCGCCTCGCCGAGTGTGGTCTGCTTGGCTACCCACAAAGGAGGCGGACATGCGCCTGACCAGCCTGACAATGCTTGCCGCGGCCTGTGCGCTGTCCTGCGTGTCAGCCGCATCGGCGGCCACTAAGCTCATCGTCCGCGTCCGTACCTATGATGTTGCCGGAGAGACCGGGGCCGAGCTTGTCGAGGCGATGGACCGGCAGGGACCCAAGCACGGCTATATGACACGTGCCATCGCCGAAACCGGCTACACCGTCCACTGGGAACTCGATATCAGCCGCCAGGATGGGATTTGTCATTTGCGGCAGGCCAACGGCACCCTTGATCTGACCTACACTTTCCCGCGGTTCTCGCCGGCAAGCCCAGGCCTGCGCAAGCGTTGGGACCGGTTCATGGCTGGCGTCCGCAAGCACGAGCACACGCACGGCAGCATCGCCAAGGCGATGATGCGCGCGACCGAGACCGCGCTTGCCGGCCTGGAACGCCCGGACAACTGGTTCTGCACGGGCACACACTTTGAGGCGAGACGGCGCATCAACGCCATCTATGCCGAATACGAAGCCAAGCAGAACGCTTTCGACGCGCGCGAGCACCGCAACGGCGGCCATGTCGAGCACCTTGTCGACGCTTTGGTGGGGAAGCCCTGAAGGCCGATCCAGTCGTCATCCTGGAGAGGACGAAGGCGCGCTCAGCCGCGCGGCGTGGGAATCGGATTGTTCGAGGCCAACGCGCTCTCATGTTCGTCATGAGGCTGCTTGTCGTCGGGCCGCAGCGTGAACTGGACCAGGACCGGCAGATGGTCGGAGCCGGTATCCTCCATTCGCGTCGACGACAGGATCGTCAATGCGCCCTTGCTGAACACCTGGTCGATAGGCAGGCCCGCATAGCGGCGCAGGACGTCGGGCAGCGTCCGGTGGATCCAGGTCGGGCCGGCCGAAGGCATAAGTGTCAGCCCGCCGAGAGCCGCGACCCGCCGCACAGCCGCGCTCCACGGCACGGCGTTGCAATCGCCGGCCAGGATCGCGGTCTCGCCGAGCGCGACCAGTGGTTCCGTCAGTTCGCCGATCTGCCAGTATTGCTCCTTCGGCCAGGGCCAGCTCAAATGGATCGCGGCGACGTCGACACCGATCCCGCCGAAATCAATGGTGGCGGTCGCCATCGCGCCCCGCGGCTCGCAACGCGGCGCGGTGCCGGCGACGAATGGCCGGCGCGACAGCAGCGCTACGCCGAACATGCCGTTGGGATAGTCGCAAAGAATGCGGTAGGGGTAGGCGCTGGCGATATAGCTGAACTCGGTCGCCCACATCGCCGAGACTTCGTCGAGGGTGATCACGTCCGGATTGGTGCGGCCGATCAGGGAAAGCACTTTCTTCGGTGTCGGGTTGTTGAAGCGCAGATTCATCTGCAACAGGCTGTAAGTCATTTTATCCGCCGGTTTGGCGACGGCCTGCTGCGGCCAGAATCTGGGCAGCGCACTTGCCGTCGTCGCGAGGCTGGCGACGGCAAAGAGTAGGGCCGCCGCGGCCTGCAGCCGAAACGAACTGGCCAGCAGCGGCAGGGCAAGCAACGCGACAAGCACGCCGAGGTGCATGCGGAAATGCGAGAAGGAATCGAAAGCGGGGTGCAGCGAGCCGAAGAAACCGGCCAACAGGGCCGCCGACAAGGCCATCATCGCCAGGAATGCCAACCCAGCAGTCATGTTCGAGCGCGCGCCTGTTGTCATTGGGGTCATATCTGCCGAATGCCGCCTGACGATCGTTCGATCTGCTTATGGGCCAAATCGCGGCCCGGGCAAGACGACGAATTGCCTCGCCGCGGCTTCACGATCGCCTACTGGAATGCCGTCTCGGAAAAGCTCCGGAGCTTGCGTGAATGCAATCGCTCCATCGGCATCTCGGCCAGCTTCTCCATTGCCCTGATGCCGATTGTCAGGTGTTGCGCCACTTGGCGCTTATAGAACTCGGTCGCCATGCCGGGCAGCTTCAGCTCGCCGTGCAGCGGCTTGTCGGAAACGCACAGCAGCGTGCCGTAGGGGACGCGGAAGCGGAAACCATTGGCGGCGATCGTCGCCGATTCCATGTCGAGCGCGATGGCGCGCGACTGCGACAGGCGCTGCACCGGTCCGCGCTGGTCGCGCAGTTCCCAGTTGCGATTGTCGATGGTGGCGACCGTGCCGGTGCGCATGATGCGCTTCAAATCGTAGCCGGACAGGCCGGTGACCTCGGCAACCGCTTCCTGGAGCGCGACCTGGATTTCGGCCAGTGGCGGGATCGGCACCCACACCGGAAGATCGTCGTCGAGCACATGGTCCTCGCGCACATAGGCGTGCGCCAGCACATAGTCGCCCAGCGCCTGGGTGTTGCGCAGCCCGGCACAGTGGCCAAGCATCACCCAGGCATGCGGCCTTAGCACCGCGATGTGGTCGGTGATCGTCTTGGCGTTGGAAGGCCCAACCCCGATATTGACCATGGTGATGCCGCCATGGTTCGGCTTCTTCAGGTGGTAGGCAGGCATCTGCGGCAGGCGGGCGGGTGGGGTGCCCTCGCTTGCCGCGCCGGCGCCGGCCCGGGTCACGACATTGCCCGGCTCGACGAATTCCACATAGCCGCCGCCGCCATTCTCCATCAGGTCGCGCGCGCGGGCGACGAACTCGTCGATGTAGAACTGATAATTGGTGAACAGCACGAAATTCTGGAAATGCTGCGGGCTGGTGGCCGTATAGTGCGTCATGCGGTGCAACGAATAATCGATGCGCTGCGCGGTGAATGGCGCCAGTGGCCGAGGCTCGCCGAAGGCGACCTCGAACGTGCCGTTGGCGATCTGATCGTCGGTGCCGTCGAGGTCCGGCACGTCGAACAGGTCGCGGATCGGCCGCTTGATGCGTTCGGCCGCCGCGCCGTCGACATAGGCGCCCTCCAGGAAGGCGAAATGCAGCGGGATCGGCGTGGTCGATTCCGAGACCGTCACCGCCACACCGTGATTGCGCATGATCAGGCGAAGCTGCTCGACGAGGTAATTCTCGAACAGCCGCGGCTGGGTAATCGTGGTGGCGAAATGACCGGGCGTCGGCATATGGCCGTAGGCCTGGCGTGAGTCGACCTGGGTGAACGAACTCGTGGTGACGCCGATCTCGGGATAGAAGGCGCGGTAGCGCTTGCTGCTGTCGCCGCCGGCGGCAAGCGCGGCGAAGGAATCGCGCAGGAATTTGGTGTTGCGGTCGTAGAGCATCTGCAGTGCTGCGACCGCTTTTTCGGCGCTGTGAAAGCTTTGCCGGCCAAAAGGCTCCGGCATGACGACAGATTCGATGGCTTGGGGGTAGATTCGCTTTTCCATGGCTCAATATAGAGACTTGGACGAGCGGTTGGGAGGGGGCTTGCCGCCGAAGCCGCTCAAAGCTGCATTTTTCTTCATCCCCGCTGCAGGCTGACCAGCAGAACCAACCCCACGCCGGACTTCTTCAGCGCCGGCGCCTCGATCGTCGACCCGGTATCGGCGCGCATCATCGGCACGGCCAGGACCGGGGCGGCCAGAAGTATCAGGATGAGCGCCGCCCGCGGCAGAAGCCGAAGGGTCTTGAGGGCGTTGGCGGTGATACGGTCCATGATGTCCGAGCTTTTCTTTTCGAGGTCCGGATACTCTGGTTTCAATGGCGAAGGTTGGTCGGGCAGGCGAGGCGGCAGAGTCTGGTGGCTTCGTCCCAGGAGCGCGCCGGACGGCCCACTTCGGCGACGAGGATGGCGAAGAACATTCCAAACAGGCTCATCAGCAGGCAGACGATGGTGAAGCGGCGGGCGAGCATGGGGTGGTGTCTCCTTCAATGCGCGGGAGAATGCCCTGATGCCTCTGAACCGGCTCTGATGCCGGCGTTCATCTGCGGTTCAAATTGATTGACGGGATCTCGTCTGGCCGCCGCCTTCGGACGGCGGCAGGCCGCGCATAGAGCGCCGGCGCCAGCGCATCGATCAAACGAAAGCGGGGCCTGCCAGGCCCCGCTTTGAGGTCACAAGGAAATGGTCGATCAGAGCTTGTGCCAGGTCTGGCTCTTGCAGATCAGTCCGCCGAGCACGCAACCGCTCATCTTGAGCGAGGTGCCCGACAATGTCGCCTTGCCCGAATAGGTCTTGTCGTTTGCCGGATCGGTGATGCTGCCGGCATATTTGTTGTCGCCGGCCGCATTGAGCGAGCCGATGGTCTTGCCGGCATATTTGCCGGACTTGAGCGTGATGGAGAATGAGCCGCCGCCTGAAATGGCCGCGGTGTCGCCGGCTTGCGTCTTCCAGTTGCCCTCGATCGGATCGGCCCACGCCGTCCCCGCCATGATCAATGTGGCTGCAAGGACCAGGCTCATTTTTCGAAACATGTTCTTCTCCCTATGGATAGCCGGCCGCATGCTCCGCCTCGCCGGTCTGCCGCTTACGCAAACGTAAGCTAATCCAGCTCCCGCCAAAACAAAAGCGGTGCCGCAACGGAAGACTTTGGGATTCTGAAAACGCCTGAATTCGGCTCGTCGGAGAGGAAATGAAAAACGGTCGGCGCTTCGTGTTTGTTTCCCGTGGTTAGCGGAGTGTTGATTCCGCTCCCGCAAATTTTCGTCAAATTTGGCGCAAACCGGCTGAACTGCTGGCTTCGTATCCTTAACGAATTTTCGCGTTTACCTATTGTTTTAGCTTTGTTTTCCTCAAATTAAGCACGCCATTTAACGACGGATTCAAGCCTGCGCGGCATTCTCGAAAGCATCGAAAGAGCAGCCCGGACAAGACAAATTGAGGCAGCTCTCGGGAGCCAGACAGGGGACTAAAATGGCACGTTTTGAAATGCTGGAAACAGGCTTCGGCGCCATGGGGGCAACTGCCCAGGCCGACATTCTTTTCGAACTGGGCATGATGTATGCGACTGGCCGCGATTGCGAGACCGATGTCGTTGCCGCCCACAAATGGTTCAACATCGCCGCCATCAAGGGTTCGGCCCGCGCCGCGGAACTGCGCTCGGAACTGTCTGCGGCCATGTCGAAGGTCGAGATCGCCAGGGCGCTGCGCGAAGCCCGCGAATGGATGACCATGCACTGAGTTTCCGCCAGACGGGGAGATATTGGCCAAGGCCGCGCAAGATGGCCGGGCCGCAACAGGGAAAGGCTGCGCAGACAGTCGAACGACAAGAACAAGAATGCGGCAGGCGCGACAGGCCCAGCCGCGCGACGGACCATGATCGCCAAAAGCGGACTCCGGCTTTCGGACAAGATCAGGGCCGATAGAAGACAGGGATGGCCAAGGTGGGGTTCACGGCGCGGGGGCGTTGGGGAAGCAGCCGACAGGCAAAAAAGCCACGACCAGCCGGAACAAGGCTGGCGTGGCTTTTTTGCGTGGACGAGGCCATGCAGGCCCAATCGAGTGACGTCAATGCGCCTAGACAGGTTCGATGAAGGATGAAATTGTCCGGCCTCTCTGGAAGAAGCGTGGCCGGGGCGGCCGCGCGCGAGTGGAGGAGTTCTATTGTCATGAAAAGAATGAGTATTTTGGGCGCGGCCATTTTCGGGCTGATGATGAGTGCGCCGGTTGCGCTCGCCGACGACATCACTTTCGCCGTGGTCGGTCCGATGACCGGACAGCTCGCCACCATCGGCGATCAGTTCAAGCAGGGCGCGCAGGCCGCCGCCGACGCCATCAATGCCGCGGGCGGCGTCAACGGTTCGATGATCAAGCTCGACATCGAGGACGACCAGTGTGATCCGAAACAGGCCGTGTCGGTCGCCAACCGCATCGTCGCCAACGGCGTCAAGTTCATCGACGGCCACGCCTGCTCGGGTTCGAGCATTCCGGCGTCCGCCGTCTATGCCGAAGCGGGCGCGCTGATGATGAGCCCGGCGTCCTCGAACCCCGTGCTTACGGACGACGCCGCTAAAAAGGGTTGGTCGACAATCATGCGCCTGTACACACGCGACGACGCGCAGGGCGCCTTCATCGGTCCGTGGATCGCCAAGAAATATGCCGGCAAGAACGTCGTCATTCTGCACGACAAGAGTGCTTACGGCCAGGGCGTGGCGGATGCCGTCAAGTCAACCATGAATGCCGGCGGCCTCAAGGAAGTGTACTACGACGCCATCAACCCCGGCGAGAAGGACTATTCGGCCCTCGTCACCAAGCTGAAGGACCTCAAGGCCGATGTCGTCTATTTCGGCGGCTATCACCCTGAAGCCGGCCTGATCCTGCGTCAGTCGGCTGAGCAGAACCTGAAGTTCCAGCTGATCATGCCCGACTCCATCGCTTCGCCGGAGTTCTGGCAGGTTGCCGGCCCGGCCGGCGAAGGGACCATGTTCGTGTTCCCGTCGGATCCGCAGGCAAAGCCGGAAGCCAAGGCCGCCATCGAGAAGATCAAGGCAGGCGGCTTTGTGCCGGAAGGCTTCACGCTGTTCTCCTACGCCGTGATCCAGGCTTTCGCCGAAGGCATCAAGCGCGCCGGCAGCGACGATCCGGGCAAGGTTGCCGAAGCGTTGAAGAATGGTCAGCCGATCAGCACCGTTGTCGGTGAAGTCACCTTCGACGAGAAGGGCGACCTTAAGAATGCCAGCTACGACATCAATCAGTGGCATAACGGCAAGTACGCGCCGATCGCGCAGTAATCTCGAGTAATGAATCCAACGAAATGGCCGGGTCATCCCGGCCATTTCTTTTGTGCCGGCAATGCGCTCTACGCGTTCTGATCCTCGACGAAGCGGACAAGTACCGTTCCGTCGGTGACCTGTGCACCTTCCGTGGCGATCTCGGCGATCACTCCGTCATGCGGCGCGGCGATGGTGTGCTCCATCTTCATGGCCTCGAGGATCAGCAGCGGTTGCCCCTTGATCACGGTATCGCCCTTTGACGCGCGCACCAGCTTGACCAGACCCGGCATCGGCGCGCGCAGGCTGCCGGAGGCGGCTGCCGCGTCATCGCTTTTGGCCAAGGGGTCCGGCACCGCGAAGGTATAGCCGACAGCGCCTTCGAATACGGTGACGTGGCCAGGCCAGCGGGCGAGGCGAGGAAGGGCCCGCAGGTCGTGCGAATTGGCGCTGTCATAGGGTGCATCGAGCGCCACCTGGAAGCGCCCGTCCGCCCGCACCGAAACCTTGGCCAGAATATCGTCCTCGCCGAATTTCAGCCGCGTGCGCCGCGCCACGCCGTGGAAATGTGCGTAGCCGGAAAGCGACGACCAAGGTTCGTTCGATGGCGGCAATGCCACGGCACCGGAGGCGGCAAGGGCGGCTGCCGAGGTGATTGCGCCGGTTGGCGGTGCGATCTCGGTCAATGCATCATGATGCCTGCCGATCAGGCCAGTGTCGACGTCGCCCGCACAAAAATCCGGATCGGCGGCAAGGGCGGCAAGAAAGGCGGTGTTGACGGTGGAACCGGCAATTTCGGTTTGCGACAGCGCCACGCCGAGGGCTTCCAGCGCCGCTTGCCTGTCCTCTGCATGGACGATCAGCTTCGCGATCATTGGATCGTAATAGGGTGAGATCGCATCGCCGGCCCGCACGCCGGTCTCGATGCGCATCATGGCACCGTCGGGCGCCGTCTCGGGAAATTTCAGATGATGCAGCGTGCCCGTCGCGGGCAGGAACCCTCGTGCCGCATCCTCCGCATAGATGCGCGCTTCGAAGGCATGGCCGGCAAGCGCAATCTCGCTCTGTGTCTTCGGCAGTCTTTCGCCGCTGGCGATCCGCAACTGCCACTCGACCAGATCGGTGCCCGTCACCATCTCGGTGACCGGGTGCTCGACCTGCAGGCGCGTGTTCATTTCCATGAACCAGAAGCGATCGGCTTTCAGTCCTTGCGAGGCGTCGACAATGAACTCGATGGTGCCGGCGCCGGAATAATTGATCGCCTTGGCGGCTTTCACCGCCGCTTCCGTCATCGCCTTGCGCAAAGCCGGCGTCATGCCAGGGGCAGGCGCTTCCTCGATCACCTTCTGGTGCCGGCGCTGCGCCGAGCAGTCACGTTCGTAGAGATGCACGGCATTGCCGAAGTTGTCGCCGAAAACCTGCACTTCGATGTGCCGCGGCTTGTCGACATACTTCTCGACCAGCACGCGGTCGTCGCCGAAAGCGGCCTTTGCCTCGCGCCGGGCGCTGGACAGCGCCTCGGAGAAATCATCGGGATGCTCGACGCGCCGCATGCCCTTGCCGCCGCCGCCCGCGCGCGCCTTGATCAGCACGGGATAGCCGATCTCGCGTGCCTTGGAGGCGAGCAGCACGATTTCCTGCGCCTCGCCATGATAGCCCGGCACGACCGGAACGCCGGCTTTCTCCATCAGCCGCTTGGCGGCGTCCTTCAGCCCCATGGCGCGGATCGAGGCCGCCGACGGACCGATGAAGGTGAGGCCTGCCGCAACCACCTGGTCGACGAAATCAGGGTTTTCCGACAGGAAGCCGTAGCCGGGATGGATCGCCTGCGCGCCCGTCGCCAGGGTGGCCGCGACAATCCTGTCGCCGCGCAGGTAGCTCTCGCCGACGGGCGAGGGGCCGATATGAACCGCCTCATCCGCCATCTCGACATGCAGGGCCTTGGCGTCGGCATCCGAATAGATAGCGACGGTGTGCACGCCCAGCTTCCGGGCCGTGCGAATGACACGGCAAGCGATCTCGCCCCGATTGGCGATCAGGATTTTGCTGAACATGGAGCCTCCCGGATTTGCGTCGGGCGGCGCCATGCTGGTGGGCGCGCGCCTATTTCGAGGCGGCGATCTCGCAGGCGCCGCCATTCGTTACTTTGTAGTGCGCGCGCGTGGCCACGCAGGATTTCATGGCAAGCTCTTCCGCCACCTTTTGCGATGGCGCATTCAGGCGCGCGCCGCACAGGATGTACAGTGAAACCACCCTTGAATATGGCGTGGTGGCGTAGGCGGAATGGCCACTGGCCGCCACATAGGCTTTGTAGGCCTTTGTGCATGGCGACTTCGGATCTCCCGACAAAGTCGGCGGGAAGTGCTTGTCTCCCACGCGTCCCGCTAGCGATCCGGCCGTGCTCGCGCCAGATGCTGCGAATAGAAGCAATGCCGAAAGTATTGAGGTGGAAACCCTCCGAAAATATTTCAGTTTCATTTTTTCCCCATCCCCGCTGCAAAGTGCAGGATGAGCAATAGCGAACTTTTTCCGATGCCACCAGCTCTGCAGGGGTGGCTCGCAATGTCGTGAGTGGACGAAAAGTCTGGCTTGTAAAGTTCAATTGTCACCCAATGCAGCAAGGGCCCGCCGGTATATTTCCGCCATTGGTTCGTCGAAGCAGCAGAAAATAACGATTTCGGGAACCGCGCTCCGTTCGATGAAGTCACTGACCGCATCGACGGCGATTCCGGCCGCAGCCTCTTTCGGATAGCGGTAGACACCCGTCGAGATTGCTGGAAATGCTACTGAGCGGCAGTCATTGGCGACGGCTATTTCGAGCGAATGCCGGTAGCAGGAGGTCAGCAGTTCGGCTTCGCCCTTGCCGCCGCCTTGCCAGACTGGCCCGACCGTGTGGATGATATGCCGAGCCGGCAGTTTATAGCCCTTGGTGATCTTGGCCTCGCCAACGTTGCAGCCGTTCAGCATCCGGCACTCGAATTCGAGCTCGCGGCCCGCCGCGCTGTGAATGGCGCCATCGACCCCACCGCCACCGAGAAGCGAGGTGTTGGCGGCATTGACGATGGCGTCGACATCCAGCTTCGTGATGTCGCCGGTGCGGATGCGGATCCTGTCCAGCGCCTGCCTCATCTCACATCCTGAACACGCCGAAGCGCGTCTCCTCGATTTCGGCGTTGAGTGCCGCGGAAAGGCTCAGTGCCAGCACTTCGCGCGTCTTCGCCGGGTCGATGATGCCGTCGTCCCAGAGGCGGGCGGACGAGTAGAGCGGATGGCCCTCATGTTCGTATTTCATCAGGATCGGCTTCTTGAACTTAGCCTCATCCTCCGCGCTCCACGCGCCGCCCTTGCGCTCGATGCCTTCGCGCTTGACCATGGCGAGCACGGTTGCCGCCTGTTCGCCGCCCATCACCGAGATGCGCGCGTTAGGCCACATCCACAGGAAACGCGGCGAGTAGGCGCGGCCGCACATGCCGTAATTGCCGGCGCCGAACGAACCGCCGATGATGACGGTCACCTTCGGCACGCTGGCGGTGGCAACGGCCATGACCAGCTTGGCGCCGTCCTTGGCGATGCCGCCAGCCTCGTATTTCCTGCCGACCATGAAGCCGGTGATGTTCTGCAGGAAGACCAGCGGAATCCTGCGCTGGCAGCACAGTTCGATGAAATGCGCGCCCTTCAGCGCGCTTTCGGAAAACAGCACGCCGTTGTTGGCGATGATCCCGACCGGCATGCCATGGAGATGGGCGAAGCCGGTGATCAGTGTCGTGCCGTAGTTCTGCTTGAACTCATCGAACTCGGAGCCGTCGACAAGGCGGGCAATGACCTCGCGCACATCATAAGGCTGGCGCAGGTCGGTCGGCACCACGCCATAGAGCTCGTCCGTCGGATGAAGTGGCGGAATCGGTTTGTGTAAGTTCAGGCTTACGGCCTTGTTCCGATTCAGGTTCTTGACGATGCGACGGCAGATGGCGAGGGCATGTTCGTCGTCCATCGCATAATGGTCTGCGACGCCGGAAAGCCGTGTGTGCACGTCCGCGCCGCCCAGATCCTCGGCGCTGACATCCTCGCCGGTGGCCGCCTTCACCAACGGAGGGCCGCCAAGGAAGATGGTCGCCTGGTTGCGCACCATGATCGTCTCGTCCGACATCGCCGGCACATAGGCGCCCCCGGCCGTGCAGGAACCCATGACGCAGGCGATCTGAGGGATGCCGGCCGCCGACATATTGGCCTGGTTGTAGAAGATGCGGCCGAAATGCTCGCGGTCGGGAAACACCTCGTCCTGGTTGGGCAGATTGGCGCCGCCGCTGTCGACCAGATAGATGCAGGGCAAATTGTTCTGCAGCGCGATCTCCTGCGCGCGCAGATGCTTTTTTACCGTCAGCGGATAATAGGTGCCGCCCTTCACCGTGGCATCGTTGACGACGACCATCACCTCGGTGCCTTCGACACGGCCGATGCCGGCGATGATGCCGGCCGAGGAGATGTCCTCGCCATACATCGACCACGCGGCGAACTGTCCGATCTCGAGGAAGGGCGACCCGGTATCGAGCAATTGTGCGAGGCGTTCGCGAGGCAACAGCTTGCCACGGAAGATGTGCCGCTCGCGCGCCTCGTCCGAGCCGCCGCGCTCGACGGCGGCGGCTTTTTCGGCGACGTCGGCGACCAGTTCGCGCATGCGTTCGGCATTGGCGCGAAAAGTTTCGGAAGAGGGTGAAATCTGGGTTTGAAGGACGGCCATATCACACCCCTTCCGCCATGATCTCGCGGCCGATCAGCCAGCGGCGAATTTCGCTGGTGCCGGCACCGATCTCGTAGAGCTTGGCGTCGCGCAGCAGGCGGCCGGTCGGATAGTCGTTGATATAGCCATTGCCGCCGAGCAGCTGGATGGCATCGAGCGCCATCTGCGTTGCCCTCTCGGCGGCGAACAGCACGCAGCCAGCGGCATCCTTGCGGGTTGTCTGGCCGCGGTCGCAGGCCGCGGCCACGGCATAGACATAGGCGCGCGCGGCGTTCATAACCGTGTACATGTCGGCAAGCTTGCCTTGCACCAACTGGAACTCGCCGATCGGCTGGCCGAACTGCTTGCGCTCATGCACGTAGGGGATAGCCACGTCCAGGCACGCGGCCATCAGGCCGATCGGGCCGCCGGCGAGCACCGTGCGCTCGTAGTCGAGGCCCGACATCAGCACTTCGACGCCGCGCCCTTCCTCGTGCAGGACATTGTCGAAGGGAACCTCGACATTCTCGAACACGAGCTCTCCGGTGTTGGAGCCGCGCATGCCGAGCTTGTCGAGCTTTTGCGCCACGGAGAATCCGGCCATCGCCTTTTCGACGATAAAGGCGGTGATGCCGCGCGATTGCCGTTCGGGATCGGTCTTGGCATAGACGACCAGCGTTTCAGCGTCCGGGCCGTTGGTGATCCACATCTTGGTGCCGTTGAGCACATAGCGGTCATTGCGCTTCTCGGCGCGCAGCTTGAGCGAGACAACGTCGGAGCCGGCGCCGGATTCCGACATGGCCAGCGCGCCGACACGCTCGCCCGAGCACAGCGGCGGCAGGAATTTCTCCTTTTGCGCCGGCGTTGCCCAGCGGTTGATCTGGTTGACGCAGAGATTGGAGTGAGCGCCATAGGACAGGCCGACCGATGCCGAGGCCCGCGAAATCTCCTCGACCGCGATCACATGGGCGAGATAGCCCATGCCGCTGCCGCCAAAATCGGGGTCGGCGGTGATGCCGAGCAGGCCGAGTGAGCCGAGTTCGCGCCATAGATGCGCCGGGAATTCATTCGACCGGTCGATGTCGGCGGCAACAGGCGCGATCCTGTCCTGGGCAAAGCGCCGCACCATGTCGCGCAGCGCTTCGATCTCCTCGTCATGCCCGAAGCTGAGCGTGTTCGTATACATGCCGTTCCTCCGCACCGCCGATCCTGGCGCCGACCAGGCGCATTGTCATTGAAAGATATGTCGCCGTCACTTCAGTGATCGATAGCCGCTCGCCCGGGCGAAACCAGACGATGACGCCGGTCATCATCTGGATCAGCGCCATGGCCGTCAGCCCGGTGTCCTCGACATTGAAGGTGCCCGCCTCGGCGCCGTCGCGCAGGATGGCGCGCAGCTCCTTTTCGTAGGCTGTGCGCAGGCGCAGGATCTGCGTCAGCCTGTCGGGCGACAAGCTGCGCAACTCCATGTTCGACACATGCGTGGCGTGCCGGCGCTCGATGTGGAAAGTGATGTGATTGCGCACATAGGCAGCAAGCTGCGCGATCGGATCGGCATGGTCCGGCCTGGCGTTTTCCCAAGCCTGGCTAAGCCCTTCCATATGCTCGCGCATCAGCGTGAACAGCAGGTCTTCCTTGGTCGGGAAATAGCGGTAGAGCGCGGCGGCCTGCACGCCGACCTCGGCGGCCAGCCGGCGCATCGACATCGCCTCATAGCCGTAGCGTGCGATCAGGTTGACCGCCGCCTCGCGGACTGCCGCCTCGGTTCGTTCGCCGTCCGATCCTGTGGTGCGCGCCATGGTTGCCTCGTCAGGGCGGCAATAATAAAACGAACGTTCAATTAATTCAAGGATAACTTAAGACTGCCTATGCGACAATCCTGAAGTCTCCAGGCGCGGTCCATCTCTCGAGTTCCTCCACATCTACCCTTGAGACCGCTGAGCCTGCCGGGCCTTGCCAAAGCCGTTCGACCATGGCTGAAATCGCCGCGTCAGCCCCGGAAAGCCACGCCGTCACCGAGCCGTCTCTTTCGTTGCGAACCCAGCCCAACAGCCCAAGTCCAGTCGCTTCACCTCGCGCCCAGATCCTGTAGCCGACACCTTGCACCTTGCCGTACACGCGCGCCTGCACTGCTCTTGTCCGGTCATCCATTGCTCACTCCCTTGCCTAGAGTCTGGCGCAGGATCGAACGAAGGCAACTGCTGACGGGATTATGGCCATCAAATTGATGAGCCATGGGACGCGGGCGGGCCGCCCGGCCGGCCATCAGGGAAGCCGCGGAGTTTGTCGCATATACCAGCACATCTGCCCGGCAGCGATGGCTTCCGGGCGCTTGGAAACGCGCTAGTTTCCGTGCGCCGCCGCCAGCGCGCCGGGCAGTTCCTCGGCGAAAATGTCCAGTTCGTGGTCGAGGCCGACACTGACGCGGATGCAGCGGTCGAGCCTTGGCGCCATCGGCTTGCGGATAAACACGTCGCGCGACAGCAGCCCCTGCAGCACTTTCAGCGCGAAGGCACCGTCATGGCCGCAGTCGATGGTGACGAAATTGGTGGCCGAGGCAAGCGGCTTCAAGCCGTTCTGCTCGGCGATGGCCGCGATGCGGCGGCGCCCGGCAGCCACCCGCGCCACTACCGTCTCGAGATAGGCCTGATCGGCAAGCGCCTCGACACCGGCGATCTGCGCCATGCGGCTGACGCCGTAATGGTTGCGGATCTTCTCGAAGTCGCGGATGACCTCGGCTTCCGCCACGGCGTAGCCGCAGCGTATGCCGGCAAGCCCATATGCCTTTGAAAAGGTACGCATGCGGATGACGTTCGGGCGCGAGACATCGATCGGCGGCAAAGCCGAGGCCGGCCCCAATTCGCCATAGGCCTCGTCGAGCACCAGCATCGTGGTTTCCGGCAGCGCCTCGATGAAGCGGATGATCTCATCGGCTTCCCACCAACTGCCCATCGGATTGTCGGGATTGGACAGATAGACCAGCGGCGCCTTCTGCTTGACGACCGCCGGCAGCAGGCCATCCAGGCTTTCCCTGTCGTCCTCATAAGGGACCGTGACCAGCCGCCCGCCGACGCCGGCAACATGGAAGTTGAAGGTTGGATAGGCGCCGAGCGAGGTGACCACGGCATCGCCTGGCGCCACATACATGCGCGCCACCAGGCTGAGCAGCCCGTCTATGCCTTCACCGACAACGACATTCTCGACTGCCACGTCGTGATGCGCCGCGGCCGCTACCTTGAGATCGTAATTGTCGGGGTCACAATACATCCACTGATCACGCGCGACCCTCTCCATGCGAGCGATCACACGCTGCGAAGGGCCAAAACTGCTCTCATTGGCGCCGATACGGGCGCGGAAAGCCCGCCCGCGCTCACGCTCCTGTGCTTCCGGGCCGACGAACGGCACGGTCGAGGGAAGCGCGGCAATGACCGGCGAGAGGGGAGGGCGCAAGTGCATGACGGAAGCTCGCGTGGAAAGGGAGCTTCTTGCTAGCGTGAGTGAAAGGTGGGTGCAAGTTGCATAAGAAGCGGAAATGGACATAGTTGACGGGGCTACGCCGCCTGTCGATGTGCTCGGCGAATGCCGCCTAGGCGTGTCTCGATGAACGGAACCCAAGACGTGGCTGCCCAGCCTACCTGACGATACCGTTTTTCGCCATGGGCGATGTCTCGTCCGCGACACAAACTGCATGCTCCGACTGGATTCCTCCTGCCGCTTTTGCTAGCGAAATACAATGAGCAATCGATTGCCGCCCGCTTGGGCAAAGCACCTCAAAACCCAGTCTACATCGCGCAAGGTCGTATCGCCGAAAACTGCACCACCGCAAAGGCAGCCAAAAGCCGGTTCAGCTCGCGGCCATTCCGACGATATGGCACTGCGGCAGGCGCTAGAACTCCAGAAAGCTGAACGATTGGCTGAGGCAGAGGAACTCTGCCAGCACGTGTTGGCGCGCACGCCGAACCATCCGTTGGCTCTCTATATCCTGGGAACGCTCGGCCTCGGCTACGACGACGAGAAAGCTTTGCGATATTTCGCCAGGGCGGTCGGCGAAGAGCCTGGAAACCCTTACTACCACCTTAGCCTCGGCGAGATTTATTTGAAGCTCAGCGAATTTACGCCGGCGATTAAGCACATTCAGCAGGCCTTGGCATTGAAGCCGGATCTGGTGGAAGCGCTTTGTGCCTTGGGTAATGCTTACAATGCGTTTGACAAAGGAGAAATGGCGCTGCCGCTCTTCGAGAAGGCGCTCAAGATCAATCGTGATCATCCTCTCGCCCGGATGGGGCTGCCCCACGCGCTCGCAAGTCTCGGTCGTATGGACGAAGCCGCGGTTCATCTGAAAGAGGCAGTAGAAAGGCGCATTGCCGTGCCAAACGCGTACAACGCACTTGTACACACGCGCAAATTCACCGAAGAGCCGCCGGAACTCACGGCAATCCTGACGGAACTTCGAGACCCGGCCCATGGAGCGCAAGGAGCGGCAGCGCTCCATCACGCGGCTGGAAAGTTGCTCAACGACCTCCGTCACTACAATGAGGCGATGGACCACTTCAAGAAAGGAAATCAAGCCGGAGGCCAAAAATTCGATCTGGAAAACTACCGCCGGTGGGTGGATGCCATGATCGAAACTTTCACTCCGGAAATGGTGGCCTCAATGGCGGCTCATGGCAGCCCGTCGGAGGTGCCTGTATTCGTTGTCGGCATGCCTCGCTCGGGAACGACACTGACCGAACAGATCTGTGCCAGCCATCCCAATGTTCATGGCGCCGGCGAACTCAGCAAGCTCAGACGGATGGCCAATGGGATCGGCCTCAAGGGCAGCTCCGAGACAGACCCCGGCAAATCGGTCACGACGATTACTCCCGAACTGACCAAGATGCTGGCAGCAGAACATCTTGCCTACCTACGTCGGCGAGCGCCTGACGCGCTTCGAATCGTAGACAAGATGCCCCACAATTTCGAGCTGATCGGCCTGGTCGGCATTCTTTTTACCAATGCACGCATCATTCATTGTCGTCGCGATGCCATCGACAATTGTGTCTCCTGCTTTGTTCTGCAATTCAGTACAGCGCACAGCTACAGCGCCGACCTTCAGACGCTAGGTCTTTACTACCGCGAGTATGATCGTCTGATGCGGCATTGGACAAAAGTTCTTCCGGGTCGCATCTTTGAAAATCGCTATGAGACGTTGATTGAAAACCAAGAGGAGCAGTCGCGTCGTCTCATAGATTATCTTGGCTTGCCATGGGACAACGCCTGCCTGCGCTTCTTTGATAGGGACAGCTCGGTAAATACCTACAGCCGCTGGCAGGTTCGCCAGCCGATCTACAAGTCCTCCGTCAAGCGATGGAAGAATTACGAAAGCGAGATTCAGCCGTTGATCGACGCTTTGGGAGATTTGGCTGAGGTTTAACAAACATTTGCATCGCTTCATCATCCTAGGGTCTAGACCCAAACAAGGTTCATCTGATTCAATGGCTTGATCGAAAGTTGGGGGATCAAGGCGGTGGATGCGAGCTTGTTTTGGTCAACGATGAGCAGTGGGCGAAGATTGTCTGGCATTTGCCGACAAACGTCATGACGATCGGCTGCCGCTGGCAGGATTCCCCGAAGGACTGGTCCGCACAAGACGGTCTACAACCGCTTTGCGCGGTGGAGAGAGGGAGTTTGGCAAAAGATATTCGAAAGCGTCGCCACGCCTGACGATCCGCCTGAACAGGCGGCCTTGGATTCCAGCCGTGTAAAGGTTCACCGCTGCGCTCACGGCGGAAAAGGGAGCCGATTTTCAGGCGATAGGCCTCACGAAAGGCGGCCAAACAGCAAGATTCACGCGATAATCGACGAATCCTGCCGACCTTGGGCGCTCATCCTCACGCCCGGCAACACTGCTGATTGCATGATGGCTTACAAGAACCGCAACGCCGTCGAGCGCTGTTTCTGCAGGCTCAAGACTGGCGTCGCATCGCCACGCGATACGACAAGCTCGCGCAAAACTTCTTTTCGGGCCTTTGCTCCGTCGCTACCCTGCCGAGTCCGGACCCCAAGCGAAGCGGAGCGCAGACCCTGGATCCTGTGACTTTGCCGAACGGCCCAGTGGTCCAGAACCGGGTACCCTGCGTCGAGTTCCTTCTCGCCCCTTCGCAGCAGCTGCGCCGCCGCTGCGGAGGGCGGGCAGGCCAGAGGGGCTGTCCCTCGGGCGCCGCGCAATATCCCGTGCCGCGGCTGCACTCGCGGGCCAAGGCATGAACTGCCGGGCCTGCGCGGTTCGCGTCGCTACCGCTCCGCGCTAGGATGACGAAGCCCTGGACTGTCGCTCGCGCGACCTCGATCCAGATAATCGCGTCGCCTAATATGAAAAAACCCGGCGGTTGCCCGCCGGGTTCGATTTCAGTCAGACGCTGCTGATTAGAACGAGCGCTGGAAGCGGAGCATGCCGCCGACGCTGTTCTTTTTGTCGGCGCCGGTCCAGTTGACGTTGGTGAAGCTGGCCGGATCGTCGAAGCGACCATAGTGGTCGTAGTCAACTTCGGCCGTGACCGTGAAGCCTTTAACGATGTCGTAGGTAACGTTCGCCGCAACGCCGTAGTTCTTGTCGTCGTCACCCGACACCTGGAGGTTGAACGCGGTCTTCTCGTTGAACTTGTACGTGCCGCCGGCCCACCAGGCCCAGTTGCCGCCCCATTGCTTGTAGAAGCCGCGATCATAACCCGAGTCGGTCAGGTGGCTGTCGGTACCGTAGCCGCCGATGACAAACAGCGA